>NZ_JBFUJP010000025.1:0-60359 GCF_056401315.1 Rhodococcus sp. P4_F5
GTGCACCGCCGCGAGGAGTTCCGCGCCTCACGGATCATGCTCGAACGCGCCAAGGCCAACGAGAAGATCCGCTTCCTGACCAACACCGAACCCGTCGAGGTGCTCGGCGAGAACAGTGTCACCGGCCTCGAGGTCCGCGACACCGTCACCGGTGAAACCTCCACCCTCGACATCACGGGCATGTTTGTCGCCATCGGTCACGATCCGCGCAGTGAACTCGTCAAGGGCCAGGTCGAGCTCGACGACGCCGGCTACGTCCGCGTCGCCCCGGGTTCCACCGCGACCTCCGTCGACGGCGTGTTCGCTGCCGGTGACCTGGTCGATCACACGTACCGTCAGGCCGTCACCGCTGCCGGCACCGGATGCTCCGCGGCGATCGATGCCGAACGCTGGCTTGCCGATCGTGGGGACATCACCGCCAACACGCTCGACGCTGCCGGTCACAGTGTCGATGTCGTCGGCGCGCCCTGACCTCTGATCGCCTTACCTTTACGCTCGTTCCCACCCTCGAGGAGTAATCGTGTCGAATACCGTCACCATCACCGACGATTCCTTCAAGCAGGACGTCCTGGCAAGTGACAAGCCTGTTCTGGTCGACTTCTGGGCTACGTGGTGCGGCCCGTGCAAGATGGTTGCCCCGGTTCTCGAGGAAATTGCCGGTGAGAACAGTGAGAAGTTGACCATCGCGAAGCTCGACATCGATGCCAACCCGGCCTCCGGCCGCGACTTCCAGGTCAAGTCGATCCCGACGCTGATCCTGTTCAAGGGTGGCAAGCCGGTCAAGACGATCGTCGGTGCGAAGGGCAAGGCCGCGCTGCTCAAGGAACTCGCGGACGTTCTCTGACCTACCCCGTGCGCACTACGGAATCGCAGGTCATTCGATTCCCAGCGCGCGCGACCACAGGTAGGTGAGGGTGTCGATCGCCTCGTCATCCGACCCAGGTCGCCCAATCCCTTGTACACCCATGCCCAGCCACAGATAACAACTGTGTTCGAGCATGGAGGAGAGCGCTGATGCGGTGACGTACGGATCCAGCTTCGGATCCACCATCCCTTCTCGCTGAAGCACTTTGACTCGTCCGGCAATCTGTTTGACGCCTACCTCACGAATCTGCATCCACGCTTGCAGGAACTCGTCCTCGACCGACGCAGCGTGCGTGATTCCGACCAGTTCAGGAAGGAACTCGGTGTAGGTGCGCCAGAACACGGCGATGGCCGATCTCAGTGATTCCGAGGTGTACACGCCCTGCGGATCAGGGTTCCCCTGATCGAGGACGCGGTTCAAGAAGTCCTCCAACATCGCGTGGAGGATCTCCCGCTTGTTGTCGAAGTAGTTGTAGAGCGTGGCCGGAGACTTGCCGGCCTCGTCAGCGATATCGGTCATCCTGGCATTGAGATAGCCGTCGCGCTTGAAGACGGTGCGTGCAGCGGTCTTGATGAGCTGTGCGGTCTGCTGCCCCTTCGTGCCCACGTGCTGGTGCCCGGTACTCGTTGTGTGCACCTTGATGGCCCCTTTGATCTTGTCGCTGTAGGCCTCGATTGTATCGATATCGCTGACGGGGATGCACTTACAGCTTGGGCATGACCTCGGCGGCGAACAGCGCCATCGTGTCCATGAGCATCTCGTGCGGGAGTGCACCGCAGTCGAAGGCGGCGAGGTGGATGTCGGGATCTATGGTCTCCTTGAACGTGCCCATTCGATCGAGGACCTCTTCCGGGCTGCCACACATAGCCGTTCCCTCGATCAGTTCCTCGTAGTTCACGGGGGACTTGTTGCCGAGCAGTTGGCGTGCCCACGTGACATACCCGGTCAAGTAGGGGCGCCACTGCTCGCGTGCGGTCTGGCTGTCAGGTGCGACGTGAACGTAGCTGCAGGAGCCAACCATCGCCTGCTTGCCCTGCTCCTCCATGAGCTCGCGGTAGATCCTCACGAGCGGGCCCCAGGTATCGATGCGGGCAAAGATGCTCGGCAGCATCAGCGGTAGCCCTTGTGCGGCGGTGCGTCGGACGGACTCCTCGGTGGTGCCGGTGCCCATCCACACGCGGGGTGCGCTCGCGAGCGGTGAGGGCTTGAGCTGTACGTTCTCGAGCGGTCCGCGGAACTCGCCGGACCAGTTGAAGGGCTCCTTCGAGTTCCAGAGCTGATCCAGCAGCTGGACCTTCTCGCTCATGATGGCGTGGCCCTGCTTGGGGTCCAGGCCGCCGAATGCCGCGTAGGTTTCGGGGTTGATGCCGCGTCCGACGACGATTTCGGCCCGACCTCCGGACAGCTGGTCGAGCGTTGCGAAATCCTCTGCCACGCGGACGGGGTCCGAGGTGGCCAGCAGGGTCACGGCAGTGGCCAGCCGGATCCGCTCGGTGCGCTCGGCAATTGCAGCGAGCATGAGCTGCGGTGAAGAGATGATGTAGTCGTTGAAGTGGTGCTCTCCCAGCGCGATCATGGAGAATCCCAAGCTCTCCGCTTCCACCGAGCTGTCGACGACGGAGCGCAGACGCTCGCCCTGTGAAGTGCGAATCCCCGTGTGCGGGTTGGGCAGGTGGTCGCCGAGGCTCATGACGCCCAGTTCCATGTGATGTTCCTTCCGGTGGTGCGAGTCACAATAACTAAAAGTGACGTTAGTTTTAGTTTTGTGCCGCGTCAAGACCTGGAGCGAAGGTCTTGCGGGCAAGGTCGCGCGGGTGGAGGATGCCGAAAGGCGCTAGGACGCTGGGACTCTCGAGTCGGGGTATGTTCGGGGTCCGGACTCGCAGTCCCGGGAGTCGCGGACAGCGGGGCGAAGGGCAGCGGGTTGGAGGATTTGGGGTGCGTCGTGGCGCGGGATGACGCTCCGGTCGCTGAAGTTGGCTCCGCCACTCGAGTTTCGAGAAAGGTTGACCTGGAGTCGCGCACGCATCGTCCCCTTCGGGGACCTCCGGGATCCGCGTCTCGTAGTCGGAGGCAGCCGTGAGACCCCGGGAGCGAACGAACCTTGGCAGGAAAGTCCCTGCCGTCCCAGCACACTCAGGACTGAGGACCAGTTATGCAATTGGTGGTAAACGAGTTCGGTGCCGTTCGGTTGGAGAATCGGGACACCTTCACCGGCTTTGCGGTGCGTGCGCCGGCCGACTACGGGACCGTTCGGGTAGGAGAGGCTCTCGAGGCTGCATCGGTGGGGGAGACAGTCGGCGGGAATGCCTGGATATCCGCTGCGGCGGTCGCACGACTGGCCGATGCGGATGGTGCCGGTGACGACTGGCGGGCCGGCTTCCAGGCAATGCGGGAGTACGCGCGAGGGAAGGGCTGGGTGCGAGCCGACGGAGCGATCCGGGCCCACATCGAGCATTACTGACGAGTCCTGGGCGCCGGACAGGCCGACAGCGAGCACTGGGCGTGCACATGGCAGGTCGCCGTGTGCACGCCCGGTGGAACCGCTGCTTGCCGGATGTACGGGCTCAGAGGCTCCATCAGACCAGGGCCGCTTGGTTGTTGAGAACCAGGGCAGACGTTGCCGTTTGCCTCGACGCCGAGCGAGTCGGAGTAGCGGAAGTCGGGCGATCTCCCTCCAAGCAGGTTGCCCGCCGGTATGGTTCAGAGAATTCGTGTCACCGGAACTCGGCGGCGATGTCCCGTCCGATGATCTCCTTCATGATCTCGGTGGTGCCGCCGTAGATCGTCTGGATGCGGGTGTCGACGTAGGCGCGGCCGATCGGGTACTCCATCATGAATCCGTAGCCGCCGTGCAGCTGCACTCCGCGGTCCACGACCCGCTTCTGGAGCTCGGTGGCCCACCACTTCGCCTTGGACGCGTCGACGGCGGTCAGTTCGCCTGCGTTCAGGGCGATCACGCAGCGGTCGATGTGGGACTCGGTGACCTCGATCTCGGTGAGCATCTCGGCGAGCACGAACCGCGAGTTCTGCAGGTCGCCGATCGGCTTGCCGAACGCCTTGCGCTCGAACGCATAGCTCTTGGTCCACTCGTAGGCGGCCCGGGCGGCAGTGATGGCGCCGACGGCGATCCCGATCCGCTCCAGCGGCAGGTTCTCCATCAGGTGGATGAAGCCGCGGCCCTCGGTACCGAGCAGGTTCTCCGCGGGCACCCTGACGTTCTCGAAGACGAGCTCTGCGGTGTCCTGCGCGGCGAGCCCCACCTTGTGCAGCTTGCGTCCGCGGCTGAAGCCGGGGGTGTCGCGTTCGACGACGATCAGCGAGAAGCCCTTGCTTCCCGCGTTCGGGTCGGTGCGGCACACGACGATCACCAGGTCGGAGTGAATGCCGTTGGTGATGAAGGTCTTCTGGCCGTTGATCACCCACTCGTCGCCGTCCTGGACCGCGGTGGTCTTGACGCCCTGCAGGTCGGAACCGGCGCCCGGTTCGGTCATCGCGATGGCGCCGATCACCTCGCCGGCGGCCATACTCGGCAGCCAGCGATCCTTCTGTGCCGCGGTACCCAGGTGCAGGATGTAGGGGATCGTGATGTCGTCCTGCAGGGAGAGGCTGGACCCGAACGACGTGGTGCCGGTGCGGGCGATCTCCTCGGAAACGACCTGCCGGAACCGGTAGTCGGTGACACCCGACCCGCCGAACTCCTCGGGGACGCCGAGGCCGAGGATGCCGGACTTGCCCGCGGCGACGTAGGACCCTCGGTCGATCAGCCGGTCTTCCTCCCACTGCAGGTAGTGGGGTTCGACCTCGCGGGCCAGGAACTCGCGGACGGTGCCGCGGTAGTCCTCGTGGTCGGATTCGAAGTGGTTGCGCTGCATTGTCCTTGCTCCTTGCTGGATCAGGCGTTGACGGTGCGGGTTCCCCGGTTGCTGCCGAGCGGTACGGGTTGTCAGGAAGCGGTGGGATGTCCGACGACGCGCAGGGCGATGGCGGTGTAGCGGGCGGCAACAGCGTCGGGGGTCAACGGGCCGTCGATCTGGAACCAGCGGGCGATCGACTGACCCATGCCGAGGAGCGCACGCACTGTCTCCGGGATGTCGTCGACGACGAAGACCCTCCGGTCGACGCCGTCCGTCACCAGGTCGAGGGCCATGAGTTCGAGCCTCTTGCGGGTCGCCGCGTAGTTGCGGCGGTTTTCCGGCGCGACGTGCCGCAGCTCGGAGTCGAGCGCGGACTGTCGGGAGCGGTGCGTCATGTTCAGCACCACCGCATCGAAGAAGTAGGCGAAGCGCAGGACCGGATCGTCACCGCCGTCGGCGACCGCGGCGGCGCAGCGGTCGATCAGGTCGCGGACCGCGGTGTCGAGCAACGCCACGAGAACCGCTTCCTTGTTCTCGTGGTGGTAGTACAGGGCGGGCACCGTTACCCCGACCCGACGGGCCAGGTCGCGGACCGTGGTGCCGTGGAAGCCGTTCTCGTGGAAGGCATCCAGGGCGTGGTCGAGGATGGGGCCGAGCTGCATCGGCTCGAATTCCCGCCAGTTGGTGATGGTTTCGGGCGGTGCGGACATCGGCCCCTCCTCGATCACGTGTGGGTCAGCGCGGGGCCATGCGGATGGCGCCGTCGAGACGGATGGTCTCGCCGTTGAGCATCGGGTTCGAGACGATGTGCGCGGCCAGGGCGCCGTACTCCGACGGATCGCCGAGACGGGACGGGTGCGGCACCTGCTGGCCGAGCGAGGCCTGTGCGGCTTCGGGCAGCGAGCCGAGCAGCGGGGTCTTGAACAGGCCGGGTGCGATGGTGACGACGCGGATCAGCAGCGACGCGAGGTCGCGGGCGATCGGCAGGGTCATGCCGACGACGCCGCCCTTCGAGGCGGAGTACGCGGCCTGGCCGATCTGGCCGTCGAACGCGGCGACGGAGGCGGTGTTGATGATGACGCCGCGCTCGCCGTCGATGGGTTCGGTCTTCGAGATACGCTCGGCGGCAAGGCGAAGCACGTTGAAGGTGCCGACGAGGTTGACGTTGATGATCTTGGTGAAGGAGTCGAGCGGGAAGGCGCCCTGCTTGCCGACGGTCTTGACGGCGTTGCCGATGCCGGCGCAGTTCACCAGCACTCGCAGGGTGCCGAGGGACTCGGCCAGGTCGAGGGCGGCGGTCACGGCGGCCTCGTCGGTGACGTCGGCCGCGGCGAAGCGCACCCGGTCACCGAGTTCCTTGGCGACGACCTCGCCGTTGGAGCTGGGGAGGTCGACGATGACCACCTGGGCGCCGTCGGCGAGGAGGGCCTTGGCGGTGGCCAGGCCGAGGCCGGAGGCGCCGCCGGTGACGAGGGCGACGCTGTCGTTGACGATCATGTGGTGTTCCTTTCGGGAAGTGGCGTGTCTCAGAGTCGTTCGATGATGGTGGCGTTGGCCATGCCGGCGCCCTCGCACATGGTCTGCAGGCCGTAGCGTCCGCCGGTGGCCTCGAGGTGGTTGAGCAGGGTGGTCATCAGTCGGGTGCCCGAGGACCCGAGTGCATGACCGAGGGAGATGGCGCCACCGAGGGGGTTGAGCTTGGCGGGGTCGGCGCCGAACTCGTGGGCCCAGGCCAACGGCACCGGCGCGAAGGCCTCGTTGACCTCGTAGGCGTCGATGTCGTCGATGCTCAGGCCCGCCTTGGCCAGGACCTTGTGGGTGGCGGGGATGGGGGCGGTGAGCATGAGCATCGGGTCGTCGCCGACCACGGAGAACGAGTGGAACCGGGCGCGCGGGGTGAGCCCCAGCTTGTTCGCCATCTCCTCGCTCATGATCAGCACGGCGGAGGCGCCGTCGGTGAAGGGGGAGGAGTTGCCCGGGGTGATCTGCCACGGGGCGTCGGGGAACCGGGCCGCGAACTCGTCGGTGCGGAACGACGGACGCAGGCCGGCCAGGCCCTCGGCGGTGGTGCTGGTGCGGACCGTCTCGTCGACGGTGTGCGTGACGGTCTCACCGGCGGCGTTCGTGACGGTGATCGGCACGATCTCCTTGTCGAACGCGCCCGCGGCGATCGCTGCGGCGGCACGCTGGTGCGACTGCGCGGAGAACGCGTCGAGGGCCTCGCGGTCGAGCTTCCACTTCGCGGAGATCAGTTCGGCGGAGATGCCCTGGTGGATCAGGCCCTCCGGGTAGCGGGCGGCGATGCCGGCGCCGGCTGTGTCCTGGCCCATGGAGGACGTGCCCATGGGGATACGGCTCATCGACTCGACGCCGCAGGCGATCACGATGTCGTAGGCGCCGGCGATGACGCCCTGGGCGCCGAAGTGTGCGGCCTGCTGGCTCGACCCGCACTGGCGGTCGATGGTGGTGGCGGGCACGGACTCCGGGAAGCCTGCGGCGAGCAGCGCGGTGCGGGAGATGTTGAGGGCCTGCTCGCCGACCTGCTGGACACAGCCGCCGATGACGTCGTCGACCTGGGCGGGGTCGAGGCCGTTGCGGTCGACGAGGGTGCGCAGCACGTGGGACAGCATCTCGACGGGATGGGTCCCGGACAGGGCGCCGCCGGGCTTGCCTCGTCCGGATGCGAGGCGGACGGCGTCGACGATGACAGCGTTGGTCATGAGGGGAACCTTTCGGGGGAGGGAGGAAGGTGGTGCGGCCCGGCGCCCCGGAGGCAGGGGCTCAGCGGAGCACCGGGCCGAGATCGGGGGGTGGTCAGCGGCCCTGCCAGACAGGCGGGCGCTTCTCGGCGAAGGCCTTCGGGCCTTCCTGCGCGTCGGCGCTGGTGAAGACGAGCTTCACGGCCTCGGCGTTCCGGTCCCACACGTCCTGTTCCCAGTCCGAGTCGGAAGCCGTCCGGTGGATCATCGACTTCGATTCGCGCACGGCCAGCGGCGCGTTCGCGGCGATGCTCTCGGCGAGTTCGAGGGCGACCTCGAGGGCGGTGCCGGCGGGCGCGACGCGGTTGACCAGACCCAGTCTCAGGCCGTCAGCGGCGGTGATGGGCGCGCCGGTGAGCGCGAGTTCGAGGGCGACCTTGCGGGGGACCTGCTGCTGCAGGCGGATCACGCCGCCGGCCGCGGCGAACAACCCGCGCGTGACCTCCGGCAGCCCCAGTTGTGCCTGTTCGTCGACGACCGCAAGGTCAGACGCGAGCACCAGTTCGGTGCCGCCGCCGAGGGCGAACCCGTTGACCGCCGCAATCGTCGGCTTGCTCACCCAGTGCTGGACGAAGCCCGCGAAACCCCATTCCGGGTGGCCTTCGGCGTCGAGGGGGGCGCCACTGCCGAGCGCCTTCAAGTCCGCGCCGGCACAGAAGGCCCGCCCGGCGCCGGTGAGGACGATGGCCCGAACCTCATCGTCGGAGTCGGCCTGGTCGAGCAGGGTCCCGACAGCTGTCGAGAGCGCCGCGTTGACGGCGTTCAGTGCGCGCGGGCGGTTGAGGGTGATGATCGCGACGCTGCCTCGGCGCTCGTACAGCGCCGCGGGCTCGGGCGCGGTGGTCGACTCGTCGGCCATGGGTTGCTCCTCGGGGGATCTTCTGCGAAATTGATTTACTGAACGCTCGCTAAGATACCTATCACGCTACCCGGGAGGTGGTCAACGGATGACGTTAGCCAGCGACCGCTCAGTGGGGTCTGGTACACCGAACCCGCCATCCATCCCCTCGACCGGGGCCGCCGCCGCACTGTGCGGACTCGAATCCCGCAGCGCCACCGGCAAAGTGGCGCGCACTTTCCGATCCTGACTCCCCGAGAAGGACAGTTCATGAGCACCGACACCAATGACGTCCTCGTCGGCCTGGCCGACGGCGTCCTGCGCATAACCGTCAACCGGCCCGCCCGGATGAACTCCGTCACCACCGAGACCCTCGATGCGGCCGCCGACGCCCTGGACAAGCACGCCGGTGATCGCGCGGTCCGTGCCGTCGTGCTCACCGGCGCAGGCCGGGCGTTCTGCACCGGCGCCGACCTGTCCACCGTCGGCGACCTGTCCGGCCCGCCCGACCCGTCCACCATCGACGCCGCCAACCGGCTCGTCGCTGCTCTGCGCGCGTTTCCACGCCCCGTCGTCGCGGCCGTCAACGGCCCGGCCGCCGGGGTGGGGGTCTCGCTCGCCCTCGGCGCTGACCTGACCGTCGCCGCCGAGTCCAGCTACCTGCTGCTCGCGTTCACCAAGATCGGCCTGATGCCCGACGGCGGTGCGACCGCGCTGGTCGCGGCGTCCATCGGCCGGGCCCGCGCGATGCGGATGGCGCTGCTCGCCGAGCGACTGCCCGCCGCGGACGCCCTCGACGCGGGTCTGATCGCGCGGGTGTTCCCGGACGCGACGTTCGCCGACGACGTCGAGGCGCTCGTCCGGGGGCTCGTCGACGGACCGTCGGACGCGTTCGCGGCCACCAAGACCGCGATCAACGACGCGACCCTCGGGCAGCTCGACCCGGCGTTCGCCCGGGAACGGGCCGGCCAGCTCGAGCTGCTCGCCGCCGCCGACTTCGCCGAGGGCGTCGCCGCGTTCCTGGGCAAACGGCAGGCGGTCTTCGGTCGCTGACGGCCCTCCGAGCCCTTCCGGTCCGCAGGGTCCGAAAGGACTCGCGGGTGGCGGAGTCGCCTAGTGCGCCCCAACGGTTTTCATCGCGATCGCGGCGTACTTCTTCGCGACCTCTTCGGGAGAGAGGGTGCCTTCCGCGTGGTACCAGCGAGGGATGGACTGGCACATGCCGAGCAGTGCGCGGGTGGTCTCCGCGGGATCGTCGACATCGAAGGCCTCACTGGCCGTGCCGTCCTGGACGATCCGGAGGACCACCTCCTCGATGCCCTTGCGCACTGCGCGGTACCGCTGCCGGTTCTCCGCACTCAGGTACCGCACCTCGCCCTCGAGTGACGCGAGGCGGGCCCGGTTCGTCATCCGCAACACGATCGCCTCGATGACGTTCGCGAGCCGTTGGACCGGATCGTCACCACCGGCCGCATCGGCGTCGTGCGCCCGCGCCAGCACATCGGCCGTCGACAACTCGAGCAGCGCGATCAGCAAACCTTCCTTGCTGTCGTGGTGGTAGTACAGGGCCGGAACCGTCACCCCGACCCGGCGGGCCACCTCCCGCACCGTCGTCCCGTGGTAGCCGAGCTCGTAGAAGGCGTCGAGCGACGCCGAGAGGATAGGGGTCAGCTCGACGTCCTTCATCTGGCGCCAGTCGCCGGCGGCATCGTGCTGAGCCGGCTCGCCGGCGGGTTCACCCATTGTCCTACCAAACGTCTCGATCGCCAGGTTGTCGCGGTAAGGGTACCGGCCACCGGATCCCCATCCCATTGCGGCGATCCGTTTCAGCCCCAGCCGAGCTGGTGGAGCCGCTCCTCCTCGATGCCGAAGTAGTGCGCGATCTCGTGGATGACGGTGATCGCGACCTCCTCGACCACCTGCTCCTCGTTCTCGCACACCTCGAGCAGGGCCTCGCGGTAGATGGTGATGGTGTCGGGCAGCGAGCCGCCGTAGTGGCTGTCCCGCTCGGTCAGGGCGATGCCCTGGTAGAGCCCGAGCAGCCCGGGCTCCTCGGGGTCGCGGTCCTCGACCAGGACCACGACGTTGTCGATGGCCCGGGCGAGCTTGGGCGGGATCAGGTCCAGCGCCTCGGAGACCAGTTCCTCGAAGGCGGCCTCGGTCATACGTACCGGCATGTCAGCCGGCCGGTGCGGGGCCGGCGCCGGGCAGCGGGGTGGGCAGGGAGCGGCCTTCCGGGAGGGGCGGCGGCGCGACGGGCGGTGCGCCGTTGATCAGGATGTCGCCCTTCGTGGAGTTCACGATCGACGCGAAGCCGCCGGTGTCGACCTCCTTGCCGACGGAGCAGTTCACCTTGCGACTGCCCGCCAGCCAGCTGGTCAGGTCGAGGTTGTCCCAGAACAGGGTGAGGGTCTTGTTCCGCAGCCCGTCGGCGCCGAGGTACTCGTTCGACGCCTGGGTGCAGGTCTCCTCCAGGTACTTGTCCTGGTCCTCGACGGACGGGAACCCGTCCGGGAACTTCGCGCCCAGGTCGACCACCGAGATCGCCTCGAAGGCGTGCGCCTCGGCGCAGTCGACGGGGTCGGTGGGCACGTTCTGGTTGATGCCGATGCAGGTGCCCGCGGGCCACGCCTTGGACTGGTCCTGGCCGGACACCGTCCCGGTGATCGGCTGCAGCGTGCCGGTGGTGCCGGAGTTCTGCAGACCGCAGCGCACCGTGCGCTCGCCCGCCGCCCAGCCGGCCTCGCCGGGGTTGATCAGGCCGACGCTGTACTTGCCGTGCGGGTCGTACCGGGCGCCGAGGTACTCGTTGACCGCGGGCGCGCAGTGCTCGTCGCGCAGCTGGGAGAAACGCAGCACCCCCGGGAACCGGGAGCCAGGTCCGAACTCGGTGCCGGGGAAGACGCTCAGGTCCACCTCGGCGGCCACCTCGAACAGGTGCTTGGCAGAGCAGTCCACCTTCGACAGGTCGCTGGCGTCGTCCTTGGTCCAGGTCAGGCAGTCGCCGACGCCGGCGGTGCCGAACGCCGTGCCCGCCACCGCGCCGGTGGACATCGGCCCGCCGGTGCTGGGGTGGCTGATCAGCTCGGTCTCGCTCTTGAAACCGCCGGAGAACACCACGGTGACCAGGGCGGCGAGGACCGCGCCCAGTGCGACGGCGGCGAGCACGCGCCGGGTCGTCCTGGCCGACATGTACCGCTGCTGCGGGTTGTCCGCCGACGCGTCGGCGGGCGCGTCCGCCGGCGCTGCGGCCTCGGCGCGGTCCTGGGGGCCGTCCGTCGGGTCGGCGCTCGGGGTCTCGGGTGTGGATTCGTCGGACATCACCTCCATCATGCCCGTTGGCTTGGGCGGCGGCCGAACCTTGGCGCCCGCGCGGCGGCCCTCCCCGCGGGTCCCGATCGCCGCCGGCGCCGACCAAGTAGGGTCTGCTGCGTGATTGACCTCAAGTTCCTGCGCGAGAATCCCGACGTCGTCCGTGAGTCCCAGCGCACCCGCGGGGAGGACCCGGCCCTGGTCGATGCGCTGTTGGCCGCCGACGAGGCGCGCCGCGCAGCAGTCCTCGCCGGGGACAACCTGCGGGCCGAGCAGAAGGCGCTCGGCAAGAAGGTCGGCCAGGCCGCCCCGGAGGACCGTCCCGCCCTGCTCGAGGGGGCCAAGGAGCTGGCGCAGAAGGTCAAGGACGCCGAGGCCGCGCAGCACGAGGCGGACGCCGCCCTCGACGCGGCGCAGCGGGCGATCTCCAACGTCGTGCAGGAGGGCGCACCCGCCGGTGGCGAGGACGACTTCATCACCCTCGAGACCGTCGGTGAGCTGCCGACCTTCGACTTCGAGGCGAAGGACCACCTGGAGCTGGGCGAGTCGCTGGGCCTGATCGACATGGAGCGTGGCGCCAAGGTCTCCGGCGCCCGGTTCTACTTCCTGACCGGGTTCGGCGCGATGCTGCAGCTCGGCATGCTGCAGCTGGCGGCGCAGAAGGCGATGGCCAACGGGTTCACGATGATGATCCCGCCGGTGCTGGTGCGCCCCGAGATCATGAAGGGCACCGGCTTCCTGGGCCAGCACGCCGAGGAGGTGTACCACCTCGAGGCGGACGACCTGTACCTCGTCGGCACCTCCGAGGTGCCGCTCGCCGGCTACCACTCGGGCGAGATCCTGGACCTGGCGTCGGGGCCGAAGCGGTACGCCGGCTGGTCCTCCTGCTTCCGCCGCGAGGCGGGCAGCTACGGCAAGGACACCCGCGGCATCATCCGCGTGCACCAGTTCGACAAGGTCGAGATGTTCACCTACTGCCGGCCGGAGGACGCGGACGCCGAGCACCAGCGGCTGCTGGCCTGGGAGCGCGAGATGCTCGCCGCCATCGAGGTGCCGTACCGGGTGATCGACGTCGCCGGCGGCGACCTCGGTTCTTCCGCGGCGCGCAAGTTCGACTGCGAGGCATGGGTGCCTACCCAGCAGGCCTACCGCGAGCTGTCGTCCACCTCGAACTGCACCACCTTCCAGGCCCGGCGCCTCTCGGTGCGTTACCGCGACGAGAACGGCAAGCCGCAGACCGCCGCGACCCTCAACGGCACGCTGGCCACCACCCGGTGGCTGGTCGCGATCCTGGAGAACCACCAGCAGGCCGACGGCAGCGTGCGGGTGCCCGCGGCGCTGCAGCCGTTCGTCGGCACCGATGTCCTGCGCGCCCCGTAGCCGTCGCCGGTAGTCCACGGCGTCCCCACCGTCTGCCACCGACGGCAGCCCCCTTGCGGCCGACCGAATGTCGCATTCGTTCAATCTGAGCGAACGAATGCGACATTCGGTAGGTCACGGCGACTGGGCCCGTCGAAGGGGTGGTGCGGCGCCGGGCAGGGTAGCTTCGGCCGACATGACGGACGAACCGATCGACCCCCAGTTGCAGGAGATCGCGCAGCGAGTCTTCGACGCGGCCCGGGCGGGTGACGCCGCCACCCTCGCCGCCTACCTCGACGCGGGCGTCCCGGTGAACCTCACCAACGGCACCGGCGACACGCTGGTGATGCTCGCCGCGTACCACGGCCACGTCGAGGCGGTGCAGGCGCTGATCGAGCGGGGCGCGGACGTCGACCGGCTCAACGGCCGCGGTCAGTCACCGGTCGCGGGCGCGATCTTCAAGGGCGAGGAGGCGGTGGTGCGGGCACTCGCCGCGGCCGGCGCCGACCCGAACGCCGGGCACCCCACGGCGGTCGACAGCGCGAGGATGTTCGGCCGCGAGGACTACCTCGCGTTGTTCGGCGGGGTACAGCTCGCCGAACGGGCGGTTGCCGGACCAACCGTCGAGAGGTCGAACCGGTAACCGCCCGTTCGGGTGCTTCCGCTCAGTCGAGGTCGCCGAAAAGGCCCTCCACGGCGGCCTCCCGGATCGAGGACCGCATCGCCTCGCAGCCGCCGGTCAGCGTGGCGATGCCGCTCCGGGCTGCCAGCGGTGCCAGCACCGGGCAGGCCGCGACGGCCTCCTCGGTCCACTGCACCTCGGTGTGTTCCCAACTGAACTTCTGCACGAGCACGGTGACCCCGCACTCGCGGCACTGCACGGGCCGCACGGCTCAGCCCTGGGCGGCCGCGCGGCGGGCGAGGTTCTCCTCGACCTCCCGCTTCCACGACTCGACCGGCCGGGTGGTGTCGAGTTCGAACTCGAACCGGTCGGTCATGTCCGGGGTGATGTCGGCGACGTCGACGTAGAACTGCTCGTACCAGCGGCGCAGCTGGTAGACCGGACCGTCCTGTTCGCACAGCAGCGGGTTGTCGATCCGGGTCTTGTTGCGCCAGATCTCCACGTCCTGCTCGAAGCCCTTGTTGATGAACGTGCTCATGCCCTCGGCCAGCTTCTCCGCGGCCTCGGGGGAGAGGTGCTCGGAGTACTTCACGATCACGCCGTAGGTGAGCACGAAGGTGTTCGCATCGATCGGGTAGTGGCAGTTGAGCAGGATGGCCTCGGAGTCGAAACCCTCGTAGTGGTAGGTCAATTCGTCGATCATGAAGGCCGGGCCGTAGTAGGCGGCGGCGGAGGAGTTGCCGAGCACCCGCGGCTCGCCGGGTCTGGCGGGCGGCCGRATGTCGTCGCGGGCGACGCCGTTCATGTACTGGGCGGCGACGTGGCCCTCGAAGATGTTGCGGAAGAACGTCGGGAACGAGCCGTGCACGTAGAAGAAGTGCGCCATGTCGACGTTGTTGTCGATGAGCTCGCGCACGTTCGTGTGCACGATCGTCTGCTTGAAGCCCTTCCAGTCCGTCCAGTCGTCGGCCAGGGCGCCGGGGATGCGGGGCGGACGCACCTCCTCGGGCGGAGGGTTGCCCTCGGGGTCGTTGTAGACGAACAGCAGACCGTCCTGGTCGAGTACCGGCCAGGACCGGGTGCGGGCCAGCGGCGGAACCCGGCGGGCATAGGGGATCGCGGTGCACTTGCCGTTGCCACCCCAGCGCCAGTCGTGGAACGGGCAGGCGATGGAGTCGCCCTTGACGGTGCCCTGGCTCAGGTCACCGCCCATGTGCCGGCAATAGGCGTCGAGGACCTTGATCTCGCCGGCGCTGTCGGCGAACGCGACGAGCTTGGTGCCGAAGGCGTTGAGGGCATGTGGCTCCCCGTCGGTGAAGTCCTTGGACAGGCCGACGCAGTGCCAGCCGCGGGCGAACCGCTGCGGAGCCGCACCGCCCTCGATCTCCCGAACCTCGTCGACGTCGGTCGTCACGGTCGTCATGGTGTCGTCCTCTCCCGGTGGGGTCTCTGTCAGCCCAGTGGGTCAGAGACGGACGGATTCGGGGCGGCCCGTCTCGCTACATGAGACGACAGTCACATGACGGCCGCAAGCCGGGACACGCCACCCGGTCGGGAAAGTCCCTCACTCAGCCGGGTTCGACGACTCAGGCGACGGCGGAGCTGCCCTCGTAGGGCAGGCACAGACGCGGCACGCCTCCGTCCCTCCGTTCCCGGAGGTCCTGGTTGCGTTCTCGCTGTTCCTGCTCCCGCATCTGTCGCTCGTGGTCGTCGTCAGGATCGTCGGCCTGAACCGGCATCACGGGGCACGGGGTGGTTCCGACCGCATTCGCGGACCAGTCGCCGCCCAAGCCGCCGAAGACCACGGCGGCGGCGGTCAGGAGTCCGAATGTCCAGGTAGTCGCGAGTTTCACTGCCTCGCCCTTCCTCTCGAGGAAGGAGGGTCGACGAGTGTCGCCGACGAAAGTGCCAGTCGTCGCCCAGCCTTCCGGAAGGCTTCCGTCATGCTCGCGACCGGGCAGTGCCGTCGGTCTTCGCGATCGCCCGCTCGCCCGCAAAATGGTGGCCGTGGACATGGCGCGCCTCGAATAGCCGTGTTCTATTGCAACCACGCGGCGCCCGGCGTAATTCCCGACACGCGCAGCGATTCGAGAATTGCCGGCCCGCGCCCCGCACCCGAAATCGGGTGCGGGGCCTCGGGACTACAGCTTCGTCGAGCGCAGCTCGTGTCCCTTCGAGGTCTTACAGCGTCCGGTCTCGAGGTCCCACTGCCAGCCGTGCAGGTTGCAGGTGAGGTTGCTGCCCTCGACGACGCCGAACTTCGACAGGTCCGCCTTCAGGTGGGGGCACCGGCGCTGAATCTCGTAGCCGCCCAGCTCGATCGACGAGGAGTCGTCGTGCGCCTCGGAGAACCAGCCGTCGGCGTACGCGATCCGCTCGTCGGTCAGGCACTTGAAGAATGTGTAGAGGAATTCGTTGTAGCCGCCGACCCGCCACGCCTCGAATCTGGTGGACAGGAAGATGGTGTTCACCCAGTCCGGCTCGTCGTCGCGCAGCACGGTGCGCACCAGCTCGGGCGCGATCCGGAAGCCGTACCGGTACTTGCCCTCGCCCTCGATCGGCTCGCGCACGGTCCGGTTCGGGAAGTCGAGGACCACGGTCTCCTCGCCCATCACCAGGCCGACGGGGTAGCCGATGCCGTCGCAGATCAGGTCCGACTGCGCCATGATCGGCTCGAACTTCGCCTTGAGCGGCGCGAGCAGCGGCTCGCCCTCGGCCGGCGCCCACGTCGCCTTCTCGGCGGCCAGCACCGGCGCCAGACGCTGTGCCATGTCCTCGATGTAGGCGGCCTTGTCCGAGAAGATCTTGTCGACCTCGGCGTCCGGGATCGGGTGCGTGAGTGCCAGCTCGCTGCCGCTCAGGTCCACCGTCGACCCCGGGATCATCAGCAGGCCACCGTTGTTGCCGTGCTGGCGCATCTGCTCGAGGAAGACGATCTGGTCGGGGAAGATGTTGCCCTCGTCGCCGCGGTCGTCGTTGAGGTAGCGCAGTTCCGGGTCCAGGAACACCGGCGGGCCGGCGGACGGGACCACCCAGGTGGCGCCGACCTGCTCGATGTAGCTGCGGCAGCGGTCCATGCCGCGCTGACGCTTCTGCTTGCCGAAGTTCGACTTGGTGCGCGACGGGATGTCGTAGACCATCGGGTACCAGATCGCACCCGAGTACTGCAGCAGGTGGATGTCGATCTTGCCGAACTGTTCGCCGAGCACGTCCATGTCCACCGGGCGGGCGTCGTTCATGTTGAAGCAGGTGGTGGTGCCGTCGGAGATCACGATGCCCGAGTCGCCGATGGGGCCGTCGGCCGGGGCGCGCAGCGCGATGATCATGACGTCCAGGCTGCCCTTGGGCCCGGTCACGGTGTGCTTGACGGAGTCCGCGGTCTCGAAGAACTTGTGGAAGCCGAGCTTCTCGAGCTCGCGCTTGAGGTCCGGCACCGGGTAGTCCGGCAGCAGCACCGTCGCGTCCTTGTTGACGTGCTTGCTCAGCGTCTCGGGGTCGAAGTGGTCCTTGTGCAGGTGCGAGACGTACAGGTAGTCGACATTGCCGAGTGYGTCCCAGTCCAGCCCCGTGTTGTCGGGGAAGGGGAACCACGACGCGAAGTACGCGGGGTTCACCCACGGGTCGCAGAGGATCGATCCCGCCTCGGTCTGGATGTGGAATCCGGCGTGTCCGACGCTCGTGACCTGCACTGGTATGCCTCCTACGGATGATTCGACGCCTCAAGGGTAGGCGGCTGCGCCGCCCGTGCGCCTTTCCGGTGGCCCCAGTCACCAAAAAGGCGCACAGGCAGCGGAGCTGCCCGACGGCTAGGCTCGGGAATCGTGGAACCCGTCTACAGAACGATCATCGGCATCGCTCGTACGATGTTCGCCGCCCAGGGCCTGAAGTTCACGGTCACCGGCGCGGAGCACATCCCGGCCCACGGCGGGGCGGTGATCGCCGTCAACCACACCGGGTACCTGGACTTCACTTACGCAGGCCTGCCGGTGCGCAAGGTCAAGCGGTACATCCGCTTCATGGCGAAGAAGGAGGTCTTCGACAACAAGATCTCCGGGCCGATCATGCGCACGCTCAAGCACATCCCGGTGGACCGGGGCGCGGGCGCCGACTCGTTCCGGGCCGCCGTCGACGACCTGCGCCGAGGCGAGCTGGTCGGCGTCTACCCGGAGGCGACCATCAGCCGCAGCTTCGAGCTCAAGGACTTCAAGTCCGGAGCGGCGCGGATGGCCCTCGAGGCGGACGTGCCGATCATCCCGGTGGTGATCTGGGGCGCTCAGCGGGTGTGGACCAAGGGGCACCCGAAGCGGTTGGGCCGCACCAACACTCCGATCTCCATCGCGGTCGGTGCGCCGATCGCGCCGTTCGAGCCCGCCGCCGACCTGACCGCCGCGCTGCACGACGTCATGGCGAAGCTGCTGACGTCGCTGCAGGAGAACTACGAGCACCCCGCCGGGGAGTACTGGGTGCCGGCCCGGCTCGGCGGCAGTGCCCCGACGCTCGAGGAGGCCAACCGGATGGACGCCGCGGACGCGGAGGCCAAGGCCGCGCGCCGGGCGCAGGCGCCGCGGGACGGCTCCTGACCGGCTCGGCCGACGGCAGGCCGGTGCGCCGGCGACTGGTGCGCGTCGCGGCGTCTGGGGTGGCCCTGCTGGCGGTCGTGGTGCTCGGTTCGATGGCCTGGATCGGGGTCGCCTCCGCGGGGCACGTGCACGAACCCGGCGACGCGCCGGAGGCCCCGGTGGTGATCGTGCTCGGCGCCAAGGTCGCCGACGGCAAGCCGATGTCCTTCCTGGCCGGCCGCCTCGACGTGGGGGCCCGGCTGGTGCGGGAGGGGAAGGCGCGCGCGGTGCTGGTCTCCGGCGACGCCAACGGCACCTCCGGCAACGAGATCGCCGCGATGACCGACTACCTGGTGGCGCAGGGCGTCGATCGCAGTCTGATCGTCGGTGACGACTACGGGCTGGACACCTACGACACCTGCGCCCGTGCCGCGCAGACGTTCGGGGTGCGCAAGGCGCTGATCGTCAGCCAGGGCAACCACGTCTCCCGGGCGGTGGCGCTGTGCCGGCACGCCGGGATCGATGCGGACGGCGTCAAGGGTGACTGCGACTGCCGGACGATCACCGTGGCCAGGAACACCGCGCGGGAGTGGCTCGCCAGGCCGAAGGCCGTCGCCGACATGCTCTCGAACCGGCCGCCGAAGGTGGGCTCGCCCCCGGACGACGCACTCGAGCGCGTGCTGGCGGACTGAGTAGGCGCACGAGGGTCGACTCGGAGAGCATTTCGCGGTCGACGAGGGACAGAAGACGCCCGTTCGGAGGAGGCGTCCGGCGAGGACGGACCCCCCGGACGCCACGATCCAGCCCATCGGAATGGCTGCAATAGTGCTGTTCAAGGCCGTGGGGGCGGTGGGGCGGTAGTACTTCTTCTGATTCGCTGCGCAGCCGGACGTCGTAGGCTCGGGCGATGCTGGAGAAGTCCGAGATCCGGTTCCTCCCCCGCGGCGCCCGCCGCGTGGCGTACGAGATACGCGGGGACGGTCCACCGCTCGTCGCTCCGGCGTGGTGGGTGAGTCACCTCGAGCTCGACTGGCAGAGCGTGGGCTTTCGGCGATTCTGGGAGGGAGTCGCGACTGGCTACACACTGATCCGCTACGACCGGCTCGGCGTCGGCATGTCGGACCGCACTTTGCACGATGCGGATCTGAGCCTGGGTGGGGAAGTTGCGACGTTGCGCGCGCTTCTGGACGAGCTCGAACTCGAGCGCGTGTCGCTCATCGGCGGCTCGTCCGGGAGTTGCACCGCCATCGCATTTGCCGCAGCGTTTCCGGAGCGCGTCGAGCACCTGGTGCTGTACGGGTCGTACCCCGACGGTGCGGCGCTGACAGCTCCGGGCGTGGGGGACGCGATCCTGGCGGCCGTGCGCGCGCACTGGGGACTCGGCTCGCGCCTGCTCAGTGACATCTTCCTCGGTGGTGCCGACCCTGCGGAGCACGAACTCTTCGCACGGTTGCAGCGGGAGGCGGCGACCGCCGAAACCGCTGCCGCGTTGTTGGATCTGGTCTATCGCCTTGACGTACGCGCGCACCTCCCTCTCGTCCGGCAGCCGGCGTTGGTTGTGCATCGTCGTGGCGACCGCGCTGTGCCGTTCCGGCTCGGGCGTGAGGTCGCGGCCGCCATTCCAGGCGCGACATTCATCCCGCTGCCGGGAAGCGCGCACTTCCCCTGGCACGACGACACAGATTCCGTGGTCCGCGCGTGCCGCCAAGCGCTGGCACCGGTGCAGCCGCCGCCGCACCATGCGAGCGAGCCGGAATCGGTCCTACTGTCCAGCCGTGAGCGTGAGATCCTCGCCTGCGTCGCTCGCGGTCTCGGCGATCGCGAGATCGCCGAGCAGCTCGTGCTGAGCCCGCACACCGTTCACCGCCACGTTGCGAATATCCGCCGCAAGCTGGGCCGCACCTCACGGACGGCCGCTGTCGCGGAGGCCGCCCGTCTCGGACTCCTGTGAGATGGCCGGAACGGGCCACCTGCAGAAGATGGCCGCGCTGAGCGATGCGCGCACCATGCGGTCGCTCGTACGTTTGGCCGCATGACCGAGAACGCAAGCATCGAATCAACCAACGAACTCCAGGCGAGCCCGCCATCAGCGGCGTGGCTGCGGATTTTCGCCCTGGCGTACGACCCGTTTCTCTGGCTGGGCGAGATCGCAGGCATGCGCCGCCGGCGGAGCACGCTCCTGGGCGGCGCCCGCGGGCGCGTCGTCGAGATCGGCGCCGGGACCGGGCTGAACATCGCGCACTATCCCGACGAGATCGCCGAGCTCGTGCTCGTCGAGCCCGAGCCTGGGATGCGCCGAAGCCTCGCGCGTCGCCTGCAGCGGCATGGGCGCGTCGCGCGGATCGTCGACGCGCCTGCCGAGCGTCTACCGCTCGCGGATGCCTCCGTGGACACCGTCGTCTCGACGCTCGTCCTGTGCACCGTCAACGACCCCGAACTCGCGCTTCGCGAGATCGCACGCGTGCTCCGCCCGGATGGGCAGTTGCTGTTCATCGAACATGTGCGTGCGAGCTCGCGGTTCCTCGCGGCGTGCCAGGATTTTCTGCTCACACCGTGGCGACACTTTGCGGGCGGCTGCCGCTGCAACCGCGCCACCGGGGAGCTGATGCGCGACTGCAGCTTCACCATCGCAGCCGACGATGCTGTGTGGCGCGGCATGCCGTCGATCGTCCGTCCGATCATGGTGGGACGCGCTACTCGGTGATCTGAACGGTCGTCGGGTCCGCCGGGCCCACGCCTCGTAGTTTGATTCCACGATCGCCTCAGGGGTCCGAGAAACAGGACCTGCTCGGAGCCCATACCTATTGGAGCGCGCAATGGTGTCCTCATACAGCTACCGACTTCTCCAGATCGCGCTCGTCGTCTTTGGCGCGGTGATGCTTCTTCTCTATCCGCTCGCTGTGGTGTGGCCGACGGGGTGGGCATGGCATCTCGGTGCTCCCTACCAGTCCGACTACTTCATGATGATCGTTGTCCTGTACGCGACGCTGGGCATTTTCCTCTGGAACGCGGCGCGACGTCCTGAGGCCAACATCAGCCTGATCTGGTTCACCGTGTGCTCGAGCGTCGTCCACGCCGCAACAATGGCGGTGCAGTCCTTCGGCAGCGGCGACCACATGGGACATCTGTGGGGAGATGTCCTGGGGCTGCTTCTCGTAGCCATCGTGCTGTCCGTCCTCGTAGTGTCATCCGGTCTGAAGCAACTACCTCCCGACCGCCGTACGAACCCCGTGGCCGGTGGTCAGTCCTGAGGTGCCGGCCGACGGCCGGCTGTGATCGACCTGCCGCCGCAGCCAGATTTGGCGAGATGGCACACAGCAGAAGGAGATTCGCGCGTCCGCGGACGCCGGCGAGACGGCGGACGACGGCGCCACGCTGCCCGCGCAACAGTCCGTGACTCCCGGCCCCGGCCGCGCCGGTACTGCGTCCACCGTCACCCTGAACGACGTGCCGCTGCGGTCCCGGTGGCCGGCCGGTCCGGCCGTCCGGCCGGTCCGGCCGTCCGGCCGGTCCGGCCGTCCGGCCGCGCGCGGGTCGGTGCGGCAAGATGGGTCTGGTGCAGGACAACGGATACCCCAAGCCCCTCCTGATCGCCAGCGACGTAGACGGCACCCTGATCGACGACGACGAGATGGTCAGCGCCCGCACCCGTGCCGCGGTGCACGCGGCCGTCGCGGACGGGGTGCCGTTCGTGCTGGCCACCGGCCGGCCGCCACGCTGGATCGCACCGGTGGTCGACGGCCTCGGCATGGCACCGATGACGGTGTGCGCGAACGGCGCGGTGCTCTACGACAGCGCCACCGACCGGGTGCTCGCCGCCGAGACCCTGTCCGTGGAGACGCTGACCTGGGTGGCGGAGCTCGCCAAGTCGGCGCTGCCGGGCTGCGGGCTCGCCGCCGAACGGATCGGTGCCACCGCGCACGACGCGGCCACGCCGCAGTTCGTCAGCTCGCCCGACTACGAGCACGCCTGGCTCAACCCCGACGACACCGAGGTCTCCGACGACGAGGTGGTGGCGTACCCGGCGGTGAAACTGCTGATCCGGCTGCCCGGGATCGCCAGCTCGCACATGGTCGAGCGGCTCGCCCCCCTGCTGAACGGTCGCGCGGACCTGACCTACTCGACCAACAACGGGCTGATCGAACTGTCCGCGCCCGGGGTGACCAAGGCGTCCGGGCTGTCCGCGCTGGCGAGCCGGCTCGGCATCGACGGCGGCGCGATCGTCGCGTTCGGAGACATGCCCAACGACGTGCCGATGCTCTCGATGGCCCGGCACGGCGTCGCGGTGGCCAATGCGCACCCCGACGCGATCGCCGCGGCCGACGAGGTCACCACGTCGAACTCCGCGGACGGCGTCGCGCGGGTGCTGGAACGCTGGTGGGCGAACTGATCTCGGCGAACTTCCCTGCGTCACAACGCATCAGACCGGCTGCACGGCAGCCGGTCTGATGCGGGTGGTGCGCTGAGGTCGGTCAGCCGACCGGGGCCGGAGCCGGGGCCAGTGCCTCGGGGGCGGGAGCGGGAACGGGAGCCTCGGGTACGGGCGCCGCCGCCGGCACCTGCGCCGCCGCGTCCGCCGCCGGCAGGCCGGCATAGGAATTCGCGTAGGTCTGGTTGTACGTCTTGAGCACCGTGGTGACGATGCCGGTGATCTGGTTGAAGATCAGCGAACCGTACTCGAAGTCGGCGCGCATGCCGTCCGGGACCACGTACTCGTCGCTGACCGGGAGCCCGAGGGCCCCGCCGTCGAGGCCGCTCTGGTTCCACGTCTCGTAGATCTTGCCGAGCACCGTCCACACCCCGCCGTTGGGGGAGGTGGCGATGGCTCCGTTGTCGAACTTCACGAGCGAGTTCCCGGCCTTCGCGGACAGGATCCCGCTCAGCGAGGCCCCGAGGCGACCGAGCTCGCCGCCCTCCGAGATCCACTTCTGGGCGATCGGGGACTGGTCGGTGAGCTTCAGCAGTTCACCGACGAGCGTGCCGAGCTGCTCGACCGACCCGGTGTCGATCGTCGGGGCCTGGGCGTCGGGCTGGGCGCCGGTCTGCGTGTTCCCGGACGTGGCGGCGTTGCCCGCCGGCTTCTCCGGTGCGACGGCCAGCACGCCGCCCCCGCCACCGTAGTTGGCCTTGGCGATGCTGCGGATCTGGTTCATCTTCGCGTAGCCGGCGTCGCCCGGGCAGCTGGTGTTGCCCACGTCGCGGTGCGCGAAAATGACGGGCAGGTCCACGGCCTGGCCCTGGCCGTACGGGGTGAACTCGGTGCCCTCGGAGTACATCGTGGTGCGACCGGTCGGATCCAGTCCGGCCTTGGCGAGCCGCCAGCCCAGGAACTTGCCGACGGCGTCGACGGTGGCCTGCGGCGGGGTGACGGCGGAGAAGTCGCCCATCATCGCGATGCCCATGGTGTTCTCGTTGAACCCGCCGGCGTGCGCGCCCTGCACGTTCCGGTCGAGCCCGCCGGCGCGGCCCTCGAAGATCTGGCCGTACTTGTCGACCAGCACGTTGTACCCGACGTCGCACCAGCCGAGGGTCTGCGCGTGGTACGCGTAGATGGAGCGGACGATCTCGGCGGACTCGGCCTTGGTGTAGTCGTTGCTGCCCGCGGTGTGGTGCACCGTCGCGCCGCCGAGGGAGTCGTCGTAGCTGGGTCGGTCGCAGCGGATCCCCTCGTCGGCGCCCCACTGCGCGCGGGTGATCACCTTCGGCCCGGAACCCCCGAGCGGCGAGGCGATGTCACCGAGCTCGGCGTCCCCGTTGCCGGAACCGGGCTGGATGAGCACGGCGGTGACGGCGTCCGCGAGTGCCTGGGTGGAGGCGGGTGCGGGAGCGGTTTCCGGTGCAGGTGCGGGCTCCGGCGCGGGCTCCGGCGCGGGCGCGGGCGCGGGCTCCTGCGCACGGAGCGGGGTGTTCAGGGCGGCCGGGGCGAACCCGACCGCGGCCGGCGCCGGGTCGCCGGGCTTGGCGGGGTCGACCGGGGTGAGCAGGTTGGGCAGCAGCTCCGCGGGCGCCGGCGCCTCGGCGGTGCCGGAGGTGGGCAGTGCCGCCAGGGCCTGCGCGGCCTTGGTGACCAGCACCTGCACCGCGGTGGTCTGGCCGACGAACACCGGCTCGGTGCCGGTCTTCCCGCCCTGGGTGCGATCGTTCTTGCGTGAGTCGACCTGCTCGGTGGCGAACCACGGGCCCCACGAGCCGTCCGCGAGCTTCGCGCGGACCTTGGCCGCGGTGGCGCCCAGGTCCGAGGTCAGCGCGATCATGCTGAACGGCGTGTCGCGGCTGATTTCCTTGACCGCGGTGCCGAACTCCTGCTCCGGCGTCGGTGCGGGTGCGGGTGCGGGTGCGGCCGGGGCGGGAGCCGCGGGTACCTGCGCGGCGATGTCGCCGGGTGCGGGTGCGGGCACGGGTGCCGGCAGCGCGGGCAGGGTGATCTTCTCGGGCAGGGTCAGCCCCTCGGGCAGCGGCAGGTTCTGCGGGAGCGCGATCTCCGTCGGCAGCGGCGGGAGCGGCAGCTTCTTCAGGTCGGACAGGCGCAGGTCGGGCAGGTCGAGGCCGGTCAGCTCCTTGAGCGGGATCACGATGTCGGGGACCTGCGCGAGGACGACCTCCGCGATCTCGGTCGGCACGGACTGGGTGGACTCGGTGGTCGACCGGACCCCGGAGGTGCTGGTGACGCCCCAGACCGCGAGCGGACTCGCGATAGCTACGGCGGCAACCGTCCCCAGGATGATCGACGGCTTCGATCGGCGGTGCGGCAAGACGACTCCCTCGTTGTTTCGCTGAACCTGCTCGAGGCCCCGAACCCTGCATTTGTGTTGCGAGTGTTGCTTGAGTGACAGCTGTTGCCATTGCTGACCACTCTTGCCACACTAGCCACAGATAGCCTAAGGCTCAACCTTAGCTTGAGACTTGATGCTCGTCTCAGTCGATGAGGAGACCGGAACATGGCCATTACCCGTCGCAAGAAGTTCATCATGGGCCGCCCGATACGTGCCGGATGGCGGCCGTTCGCGGCGCGCGCCCTCGCGCTGGGCGTCGCACCCGCGCTGGTGGTGGGGGCCGGGGTCGGCATCGTCGCCGCCCGCGAGACCGCGGGCGCGGTCACCGAGGCTGTCGCGGCGGACACCCCGTTCACCGTGGTCGGTCACGGCCACGGCCACGGCCGTGGCATGGGGCAGTGGGGCGCCTACGGCTACGCCGCCGAGCAGGGCTGGGCCGCGGAACGGATCATCGACCATTACTACGGCGGCACCCCGCTGGACAGCATCCCGCAGCGGCCGATCACGGTGCGACTCGTCGGCCTGGACGGGCAGGGGCTGAACGTGTACTCCGACGCCGGCATGAACGTCGCCGGTCGCCCGGTGGCGCCCGGCGAGGTCGCACACCTCACCGCGACTCCCGGCGGCGGTGCGAGTGTGGCCGTGACCAAGGGCTGCGAGGGGGAGGTGCTCTGGCAGGGTGCGACGGACCATCCCTGGGTGGACCCCGTTGATCTCGCCGCGGACCGTCCGGCGGACCAGAACCTGAAACTGTGTGGCGGCAACAGTTTTCGAGGTTCGCTCGGCGTAGCCCTGGAGGGTGCGGAGCCGAGGGTGGTCAATCACGTCGACCTCGAGGACTACCTGCTGGGCGTGGTGCCCGCCGAGTCGAAGCCCGAGTGGGCGGACACCGGAGGAGCAGAAGCGTTGCGCGCCCAGGCAATTGCGGCGCGGTCCTATGCGGCGTCCGAGCATCGGTACGACTACGCGGACACCTGTGACACCCAGGACTGCCAGGTCTACCCCGGCTCGACGAAGGAGGACCCGCGGACCACCGAGGCGGTGCGCTCCACGGCGGGCCGCGCGCTGGTTCGTGACGGCAACCCG
This sequence comes from Rhodococcus sp. P4_F5, assembly GCF_056401315.1. Classification (NCBI taxonomy): domain Bacteria; kingdom Bacillati; phylum Actinomycetota; class Actinomycetes; order Mycobacteriales; family Nocardiaceae; genus Rhodococcus; species Rhodococcus sp. P4_F5. Next base: position 26,031 of record NZ_JBFUJP010000025.1, read on the forward strand.
GTTGCAGCCGAGTTCTCCGCTTCCACAGGAGGATTCAGTGCCGGCGGCGTGTTCGCCGCGGTGGAGGACAGGGGTGACGCATCGGCGCCTGTCCACGACTGGACGCAGGTCCTCACCGCCGGCGACATCGCCGAGGCGTTCGGCGTCGGAGAACTGCAGTCGGTGGCCGTCACCTCGCGCAACGGACTCGGCGCCGACGGTGGCCGCGTCACCGGGATGAGGGTGGTCGGTTCGGAGAAGACGGTGGACGTCGACGGCAACGCCGCACGCATCGAACTCGGGCTGAAGTCCGACTGGTTCACCATCACCGAGGGCCTGGTCCCGGCCCCGGCGGCACCCGTCGCCCCGCCAGACGGGCGCCAGGCCGCGCCCGACGACGCCGCGCCCGAGGTCCCGACGCCGACCGAGATCGAGAAGAAGTACGCCGAGCTCGGCGGCGCGAACGGCGTGCTCGGCGCGCCGATCGGCCCCGAGATGGCAATGCCCGACGAGGCGGGCAAGTTCCGGATGTTCACGCACGGCGCCATCGTCTGGACCCCGACCACCGGGGCGCAGGTGATCGACGCCAGCGTGCTGGGCTCCACGTTGCCCGGGGCGGGCAGCGCCGGCTGACGCCGCGGTTCTCCTGAACGGCACCTTCGGCAGGATCTCCCCCGGAAACCGGGGCAGATCCTGCCGAATTGGGTTGGTGCCAAGGGTGTTACCGTTTGACCCATGAGCACGCACCAACGCTGGCCCTGATCCGGGGCCGGCGACTGACGAGAGGAATCTCGATGCGTGCTGCATTCTGCAACAGTCTCTTTCGCATGTTCGGACACCGCGTGTGCTGCTCGAAGCTCCCCGAGTGGACCGCCCATGTCGGCCAGCGGTGGGACGTCTACGACGTGGCGCCGTGGAATCTGTACAACGTCATCTGGCGGATCCGGAACTGGATCGCGTGCGGCATGACGGACTGAGTCGGTTCTGACATTTCGGCAGGATCTCCCCCGGAAACCGGGGGAGATCCTGCCGAAACTCGTCGTTGACAAACAATGGCATCTGTCTCACTCTCGAAACATGACGACAACTATGTCCGGTCGGGCCGCCTATGTGCCGCCGTCCGGGGAGTCCTGGCGTGACCCGTTCGGCATGTACGCGGCGCTGCGTGAGCACGACCCCGTGCACCATGTGGTTCCCGAGGAGTCGCCCGGCGACGACTACTGGGTGCTCACCCGGCATGCGGACGTGTTCGCCGCCGCCCGCGACCACGAGACCTTCTCCTCCGCGGACGGGCTGACCACGCAGTACGGCGAGCTGGACAAGATCGGCATGCGGGACAACCCGCCGCTGGTGATGCAGGACCCGCCGCAGCACACGGACTTCCGGCGCCTCGTCGCGCGCGGGTTCACCCCGCGGCAGGTCAACTCCGTCGAGCCGGAGGTGCGCGAGTTCGTGGTCGAGCGCCTCGAGGGGCTGCGTGCGGCCGGCGGTGGCGACATCGTCACCACGCTGTTCAAGCCGCTGCCGAGCATGGTGGTCGCGCACTACCTGGGTGTCCCGGCCGAGGACCGTGACCGGTTCGACGGCTGGACCGACTCGATCGTCGCGGCCACCGCCACCGGCGACACCCTCGACGCGGCCGCCGCCGTGGGAGACCTGATGGGCTACTTCGGCGGCCTGATCGAGCGTCGACGCGCCGAGTCCGCGGCCGGGCAGGCCGGGGACGACACCATCTCGCACCTGGTGGACGCCGGGGTGGGCGCGGACGGCGACATCTCCGGACTGCTGTCCATCCTCGGGTTCGCGTTCACCATGGTCACCGGCGGCAACGACACCACCACCGGGATGCTGGGCGGCGCCGTCCAGCTGCTGACCCAGCGGCCCGACCAGCGCGCGCTGCTGCTCGAGGACCCGTCCCGGATCTCCGACGCCGTCGAGGAGCTGCTGCGTCTCACCTCGCCCGTGCAGGGGCTGGCCCGCACCAGCACCCGGGACGTGACCGTCGATGTCGACGGCCGCGGCGTCACCATCCCGGCGGGCCGTAAGGTACTGCTGGTCTACGGGTCCGCCAACCGCGACCCGCGTGCCTACGGTCCGGATGCGGAGGAGTTCGACGTGCTGCGTGCCCCGCGTCAGATCATGACCTTCAGCCACGGCAGCCACCACTGCCTCGGTGCGGCCGCCGCCCGCATGCAGGCCCGGGTCGCGCTCGAGGAACTGCTGAGCCGGTACCCCGACTTCACCGTCGACATCGACGCCGTCGAGTACGCGCCCGGCAACTACGTGCGCCGGCCCACCCACGTGCCGTTCTCGGTGAGCTGATGGCCGGCCCCGACGCCCCGACCGCCTCCGGCAGTCCCGCCCCGCCGTGGCTGCGCGAGGAGCGCAGCGAGATCGCGGCGGAACGGATCCTCGACGCCGCCGCGGAGCTCTTCGTCCGGCGGGGCGTCGCGACCACCGGCATGGCCGAGGTCGCGAAGGCGGCGGGGTGCTCGCGGGCAACGCTGTACCGGTACTTCGACAACCGCCGGTCGTTGCACCTGGCGTTCGTGCACCGGGAGGCCCGGCGGCTGGGGGAGCAACTGTCGACCCAGGTCGCCGACATCACGGACCCGCGTCGACGCGTCGTGGAGGCGACGCTCGGCGCGGTCCGTGCGGTGCGGCGGACGCCGACCCTGGCCGCCTGGTTCGGGCTCGGCGACGCGGGCATCGCCTCCGAACTGGCCGGCACCTCGGAGGTCATCGAGGTGCTGGGGACGGCCTTCCTGGCCGACGCCGGGCTCGGCGACCACGCGGAGGTCTCGCGCCGGGCCCGCTGGCTGGTCCGGGTGATCGTCTCGCTGCTCACCGTGCCCGGCGCGGACGAGGCCGACGAGCGCGCCATGATCGAGCAGTTCCTGGTCCCCGTGCTGCTGGCGCCGCCCGCCTGACGGCGACGCCGGGACCTCGAAGCCGACGCCGGGACATCAAAGCTAGAGGGCGACGCCGCCGACCAGTTGCCCGATGCCGTACGTGACGGCCATCGCGAGCGCGCCGCCCAGCACGACCCGAGCCACCGCCCGGCCGCGGTCGGACCCGCCGAGCCGGGCGCTGACGCTGCCGGTGAGCGCCAGCGCGACCAGCACCGCCACGACCGTGACCGGGATCCGCGCCGTGGGCGGCGTGAGGAGCACCGCGATCAGCGGCAGCAGCGCGCCCAGCGTGAACGAGACCGCCGAGGACGCGGCGGCCTGCCAGGGGTTGGTGAGCTCGTCGGGGTTGATGCCCAGTTCGACCTCCGCGTGCGCGGCGAAGGCGTCGTGCGCGGTCAGTTCCTCGGCCACCGTGCGCGCGGTCGCGGGGGACAGGCCCTTCGCCTCGTAGAGCCCGGTGAGCTCCGCGAGTTCCTGCTCGGGGGTCTCGGCCAGTTCGGCCTGCTCCTTCGCCAGCAGCGCGCGCTCGGTGTCGCGTTGGGTGCTCACCGAGACGTACTCGCCGAGCGCCATCGACACCGCGCCCGCGGCGAGCCCGGCAATGCCGGCGGTGAGGATCGACCCGCGGTCGGTGGTCGCGGCGGCGACGCCGACCACCAGGCCCGCCGTCGAGACGATGCCGTCGTTGGCACCGAGGACCCCGGCCCGCAGCCAGTTCAGCTTGGCGTAGAGGCCCGGGCCGTGCGGTTCGGCGTCGTGGGGCTCCGGTGCGGTCGACACGTCCCCCGAGTCGGTGCTCATGGCCGGAACGCTAGTGGCTGCGAGGGGCCGCTACCAGCAATGCAAGGCTGTCCGAAGTGGTCGGGCGCGGCGCCCCGCCACCGGCGCCCAGCGCGTCGACGAGCACGAAACGAGGACGACCATGACCGACCCCTCCGGGCGCGAGAACTCGAATCCGGCGTCCTGGCCCGGGGTTCACGCCGACCTGCTGGCGGCGAGGACGTGGCTGTACGACCCCTGCGGGTTCGCCTGTTCGCGGCCGGTGCCCGAGCCGGAGAGTGCGGCGTACGGGGCGTACGAGTACACCCTCGACGGCCGGGAGGTCAGGTACCGCGTCGCCAGGATCACACCGACGAAGGTCGGGCAGTTCGTGACGCTGTGGAAGCGGCCCGGCCCGGGTCCCATCGCGCCCTTCGACGCCGCCGACCCCGTCGACCTGTTCGTCGTCAGCTGCCGCGACGGCGACCACTTCGGTCAGTTCGTGTTCTCCCGCGAGGTCCTGCGCGAGCGCGGCGTGCTCTCGCGAGCCGGCGAGGGCGGCAAGCGGGCGATCCGCGTCTACCCGCCGTGGGTGACGACGAGCAGTCGCCAGGCCGGCACCACACAGGCCTGGCAGCTGGAGCACTTTCTGCCGATTCCCGGAGGCCACCCGGTCGACGCCGCGCGGGCGCGGGCGCTGCACCGCGCGTAGATCCGGGGACGCGCCAACTCGACCTTGACCTTGGCGCAACGTCAACCTCCATCCTGGACATGTCGAACCGGCACACAGGTGAGGAACGGACATGGGAATCCGACGGTTGGCGCGCCGGCACGTCGAGTGGCTGAGCGGCATCCCCGGGACGCCGGGCCACGGCGCGGCGCCGGACCGGGACTACGTCCTGGGCCTGGCGGAGATGTACGTCACCGACCAGCGGTTTGCCGCGAACTACGGCGGCCTCGCCGGCGCGACCTTCGTCCGTGACGCGCTGCGGGTGTACGTCGAACGCACCTTCCGGTAGCGCGCCGGGCGTCCGATCAGCGCCGACAGTCCTGTCGGATACCCTGGTTCGCCGTGACCTCTGTTACCGAGAACTCCGTGACCTCCGGCCCGTACGACCTGATCATCGTAGGTTCAGGATTCTTCGGACTGACGATCGCCGAGCGGGCCGCGACCCAGCTCGGCAAGCGGGTGCTGGTCCTCGACCGCCGCAACCACCTCGGCGGCAACGCCTACTCGGCGCCCGAGCCGGAAACCGGCATCGAGGTGCACCAGTACGGCGCGCACCTGTTCCACACTTCGAACCAGCGGGTCTGGGACTACGTCACCCAGTTCACCGAGTTCACGGGCTACCAGCACCGGGTCTTCGCGATGCACAAGGGGCAGTCGTACCAGTTCCCGATGGGCCTGGGCCTGGTCTCGCAGTTCTTCGGCCGGTACTTCACCCCCGACGAGGCGCGCAAGCTGATCGCGGAGCAGTCCAGCGAGATCGACAGCAAGGACGCGACCAACCTCGAGGAGAAGGCGATCTCCCTGATCGGGCGCCCGCTCTACGAGGCGTTCGTCCGTGACTACACCGCCAAGCAGTGGCAGACGGACCCGAAGAACCTGCCGGCCGGGAACATCAGCCGGCTGCCGGTCCGCTACACCTTCGACAACCGCTACTTCAACGACACCTACGAGGGCCTGCCGGTCGACGGCTACACCGCGTGGCTCGAGAAGATGGTCACCGACGAGCGCATCGAGGTCCGGCTCGACACCGACTGGTTCGACGTGCGGGACGAGCTGCGCGCCGTCAGCCCCGACGCCCCGGTCGTCTACACCGGACCGCTGGACCGCTACTTCGACTACGCCGACGGCGAGCTCGGCTGGCGCACCCTCGACTTCGAGACCGAGGTGCTGCCGACCGGCGACTTCCAGGGCACCCCGGTGATGAACTACAACGACGCGGACGTGCCGTACACCCGCATCCACGAGTTCCGGCACTTCCACCCCGAGCGGGAGTACCCGGCGGACAAGACCGTCATCATGCGTGAGTTCTCCCGGTTCGCCGAGTCCACGGACGAGCCGTACTACCCGATCAACACCCCCGAGGACCGGCAGAAGCTCGAGGCGTACCGCGCCCGTGCCAAGCAGGAGACCGCGGAGCAGAAGGTGCTCTTCGGTGGGCGTCTGGGCACCTACCAGTACCTGGACATGCACATGGCCATCGCCAGCGCCCTGAGCATGTTCGACAACACCCTGCGCCCCCACCTCGAGACCGGTGCACCCCTCGCCAACGGGACCGCCGAATGAGCGCGCGGCACCTGATCGAGGCGGACGCGGCCGCCGACGACCACGTCGAACTGCGCGGCAAGGCGCTGCTGCAGCGGGTGCTGCTGCCGCGACCGGGCGAGCCGCTCGACGTGCGCACCCTGTACCTCGAGGAGTCGAGCACCAATTCCGCTCGCGCGCACGCCCTCTCGCGTACCGCGCTGTCGATCGGTGCCGAGTCCGAGGTGTCGTTCTGCACCTACTTCAACGCCTTCCCGGCCAGCTACTGGCGGCGCTGGAGCATCCTGGACTCCGTGGTGCTGCGGCTCGAGCTCAGCGGGCACTGCCGGGTGGACGTGTACCGCTCCAAGGCCGACTCCTCGCGAATCCACGTGGAGGGCAAGGAGTTCGAGGACGGGGACACCGCCCTCGAGTTCGAGGTCGAGTTGGCGCCGTTCGAGGACGGCGGCTGGATCTGGTTCGACATCACCAGTGACACCGCGGTGACGGTGGAGGGCGCCGGCTGGTTCGCCCCTGTCGAGGCGCCCGGCGAGGCCAGTGTCGCGCTGGGCATCCCGACCTTCAACCGCCCCACGGACTGCGTCAAGGCCCTGACCGCACTGGGCTCCGACCCGCTCGTGCTGGACGTGCTGAAGGCGGTCATCGTGCCCGACCAGGGCACCCGCAAGGCCCGCGACGAGCCGGGCTTCGCGGCCGCGGCGGAGGTGCTGGGCGATCGCCTCGCGATGCACGACCAGGCCAACCTCGGTGGCTCCGGCGGCTACAGCCGGATCATGTACGAGGCCCTGAAGACCACTGACTGCCAGCACATCCTGTTCATGGACGACGACATCGAGATCGAGCCGGACTCGATCCTGCGCGCCCTGGCGATGTCCCGGTTCGCGAAGTCGCCGATGCTGGTCGGCGGGCAGATGCTCAACCTGCAGGAGCGCAGCCACCTGCACACGATGGGCGAGGTGATCAACCGCGGCAACTTCATGTGGTCCGCGGCGCCCAACGTCGAGTACGACCACGACTTCTCCAAGTACCCGCTCAGCGACCGGGAGAACTCGAAGCTGCTGCACCGGCGCATCGACGTCGACTTCAACGGCTGGTGGATGTGCATGATCCCGCGCGTCGTCGCGGAGGAGATCGGCCAGCCGCTGCCGCTGTTCATCAAGTGGGACGACGTCGAGTACGGGCTGCGCGCCCGGGCGGCCGGCTACCCGACGGTCACCATGCCGGGCGCGGCGATCTGGCACATGGCCTGGTCCGACAAGGACGACGCCATCGACTGGCAGGCCTACTTCCACCTGCGCAACCGCCTGGTGGTGGCGTCGCTGTACATGCCGGGCAACGGCCGGGGCCTGGTGCTCGACACCGTCAAGGCCACGGTCAAGCACCTGCTCTGCCTCGAGTACTCCACCGTCGCCATCCAGAACCGCGCGATCGCGGACTTCCTGGGCGGCCCGGAGCACATCGTCGAGCTGCTGCCCACCGCGCTCGGCGAGGTCCGCGCGTTGCGTGAGGAGTTCCCCGACGCAGTGGTGGTGCCGTCCTCGACCAGCCTGCCGCTGCCGTCCGGCGCCGGTGTCGGCGCGGTGGGCGAACCCCGCGGCCCGCTCGCGAAGCTCGTCCGGCTCGGCAAGGGCCTGGTGCACAACCTGAAGCCCGCCGTCGACGAGCACCACGAGCGCCCGCAGCTGAACGTCCCGACGCTCGACGCCCGCTGGTTCCTGCTCTCGCAGGTCGACGGCGTCACCGTGACCACCGCCGACGGTCGTGGCGTCGTCTACCGCAAGCGCGACCCGCGCCAGGCCTGGGCGCTGCTGAAGGAGGCCCTGCGGCTGCGCCGCGAGCTGGCCACCCGGTTCCCGGAGCTCAAGGCCGAGTACGCGGCCGCGGTGCCGGCGCTGACCAGCAAGGAGAGGTGGGAAAGTGTCTTCCAGTACAAGGCCTGAGTCGGCGGCCGAGGTGCGGGTGCTCAACGCGGTGCAGGGCACGGTCGGTGCCCGGCCCGGCGTGATCGCCGCCGCCCGTGGCATGTCCCACTTCGGTGAGCACGCGCTCGGCTGGGTCGCGATCGCCGGTGTCGGCGCCGTCGTCGACCCCCGTCGCCGCCGCCAGTGGGCCGGTGTCGCGGTCGGCGCGGTCGGCGCGCACGCGGCGTCCATCGTGATCAAGCGTGTCGTCCGCCGGGCCCGCCCGAACGACCCCTCGGTGCAGGTCAACGTGTCGACGCCGAGCAAGCTGAGCTTTCCGTCGTCGCACGCGACGTCGACGACGGCCGCCGCGGTACTCCTCGGTCGTCTGACCGGTCTACCCTTGCCCGCGGTGCTGGTGCCTCCGATGCTGCTCTCGCGGCTCGTTCTCGGCGTGCACTACCCGACCGATGTGCTCGCCGGATCCGCCCTGGGCGCAGCCTCGGCCGCAGTGGTTCTGCGTGCCGAAAAGAAGTTTGGAGAGAAATGAGCGAGGAGCCGTCCGAGGTCGCCGGGCCCCCCAAGACGTTGCTGGGAGGGATCGTCAAGGCGGTCCGCCCGCGGCAGTGGGTCAAGAACGTCCTGGTGCTGGCCGCGCCGCTGGCGGCCGGGTCCGTCACCGAGGTCGACGTGCTCGTGCCGGTGGCGTTGGCGTTCGTCGTGTTCTGCATGGCGGCGTCCGGCATCTACCTCGTCAACGACGCGATGGACGTGGAGGCGGACCGGGCGCACCCGACCAAGCGCTTCCGCCCGATCGCCGCCGGCGTGCTGCCGGTCAACCTCGCCTACGCGATGGCCGTCGTGCTGCTGGTCGGCGCGATCGGCATCTCGTTCCTGGCGAACTGGCAGCTCGCGCTGGTGATGGGCGTCTACATCGCCATCCAGCTCGCGTACTGCTTCGGCCTCAAGCACCAGGCCGTGCTCGACATCTGCATCGTGTCCTCGGGCTTCCTGCTGCGCGCGATCGCCGGTGGTGTGGCCGCCGAGATCCCGCTCTCGCAGTGGTTCCTGCTGATCATGGCCTTCGGCTCGCTGTTCATGGCGGCGGGCAAGCGCTACGCGGAACTGCAGTTGGCCGAGCGCACCGGCGCCAAGATCCGTAAGTCCCTCGAGTACTACACCGGCACCTACCTGCGTTTCGTGTGGACGCTGTCCGCAACGGCCGTGGTGATCTGCTACGGACTGTGGGCCTTCGAGCGGGACCAGGCGAACGGCACCAACTGGTTCGCGATCTCGATGATCCCGTTCACCATCGCGATCCTGCGCTACGCCGTGGACGTCGACGGCGGCGAGGCCGGCGAGCCGGAGGAGATCGCGCTGGGCGACCGGGTGCTGCAGTTCCTCGCGCTGGCCTGGATCGGAGCGGTGGGTGTCGCTGTCTACCTCGCCTGACACCGCACGTTCCGCGGGGTCCGCGGCGGCCGGCGACCCCGCCGACCAGCCGCTGCCGAGGTCTCTGACCCGGTGGGTGTACCTGGGCGGGGTCGCGCTGACCGCTGCCCTCTTCTTCTGGGGCGCCTGGCAGCGTCGGTGGATCGCCGACGACGGCCTGATCGTGCTGCGGACGGTGCGGAACCTGCTGGCGGGCAACGGGCCGGTGTTCAACGCCGGCGAGCGGGTGGAGGCCAACACCAGCACCGTATGGACGTACCTGGTCTACGCCTTCGGTTGGTTGACCGAGATCCGGCTCGAGTACGTGGTGCTCACGCTGGCCCTGGTCCTCTCCGGTGCCGCGATCGCATTGGGCATGCTGGGCGCCGGTTCTCTCTGGAACAACCGGGCCGGGGCACTGGGCCGGTCCACCCTGCTGCTGCCCGCCGGTGCCCTCGCCTACATCGCGATCCCGCCCGCCCGTGACTTCGCCACCTCCGGGCTCGAGACCTGCCTGGTCATCTTCTGGATCTCGCTGGTGTGGCTGCTGCTGGTGCAGTGGTCGCAGCGGGAGCCGACCACCGTTCGGGTGCTGGTGCTCGCCTTCGTCGCCGGGCTGGGGCCGCTGGTCCGCCCCGAGATGGTGATCGTGGCCGGTCTGGCCCTGCTGATGATCTTCCTCACACCGGGCAGTTGGCAGCGGCGCGCCTCGATCGTCGCGGTCGCCGGCGCACTGCCGGTCGGCTACCAGATCTGGCGGATGGGCTACTACGCCCTGCCCTACCCCAACACCGCCGTCTCCAAGGACGCGGGCGGCGCCAAGTGGTCGCAGGGCTTCGCCTACCTGTGGAACCTCGTGGGCCCGTACTGGTTGTGGCTGCCGCTGCTGGTGGTCGGCGGCTACGTCGGCTGGGTGCTGCTCGGCCGCAAGGTTTCGCCCGCCGACAGCAAGGAGAAGGCGGCGGCAGACCGGACCGGCGTCCGTGCCCCGCTGACTCAGCGGCTGCACACCCCCACCGCCGTGGTCCTCCTCATGCTGGGTGCCGGCCTGTTGCTGGCTGTCTACTCGGTGCGCGTCGGCGGCGACTTCATGCACGGCCGGGTCCTGCTGCCCGCGCTCTTCTGCCTGATCCTGCCCATCGCGGTCCTGCCGGTTCGGGTACCCGCCCGCGGGCAGTGGGGCAAGACCCCGGCGACCGCCTTGTTCGCGGCCGGGTCGCTGGCCTGGCTCGCGACGGTCGTGTGGGCGATCTCGGTGTCCACTGTGACCGGCATGCCGAACGGCACCGTCGTCGGCAAGTCCGGCATCGTCGACGAGCGCGCCTTCTACATACTCAACACCGGTCACGAGCACCCGATCCGGTCCGAGGACTACCTCGACTACCCGCGGATGCGCGCGATGGTCGAGGCGATCGCGAACACCCCGGACGGTGGGGTGCTGCTGCCGGCCGCCGCGTACACCTACTGGGACGTGGTGCCGCCGCCGGCGCCGATCCCGGAGGGTGGCGTCGGCCACGTCGTCTACTTCCTGAACCTGGGCATGACGAGCATGAACGTCGGCCTCGACGTCCGGGTGCTGGACCAGATGGGGCTGGCGTACCCGCTGGCCGCCCACACCGAGCGCCTCGACGACGGCCGGATCGGTCACGACAAGGCCCTCTACCCGGACTGGGTCGTCGCGGACACCGGGATGGTCGACGTGCATCCCTGGCTGCCCTGGTACCTCGACGAGGACTGGGTGCGGCAGGCGAAGGTCGCGCTGACCTGTCCGGAAACCGAGGAGCTGCTGCAGTCGTACCGGGGCGAGTTGACCCGGCCACTGTTCGTCCGAAACCTGAAGAAGGCCTTCGACTATGCGGGGTACAGATTCGACCGCGTCCCGGAGTACGAGATCGAGCGGTGTGGGCTCACGCCACCGCCGCCGGTCGAGCCCAGGTAGGGGTGATCGTGCACGGCGAATTTATCTCGTTTGTGTAACGATGGGTCCTCGTGGGCCGATGAAATGAGAGTGTGCAACGCGGTCACAGACAGCCACAGCGGCTCTGTTGTCAGAGTCGGTTCGGTGACATACAGTCCACCGAGCGCAGTGTGACCTTGAGCAGTACCACTGCCGTTTTCACATGTGTGGGGAACGGAATGACGTGGCCGACGCCGATCGCCGTGCCGCCGCTGGCGGGCACCGCAGTAAAAGAAAGAGAGCAGTATTCATGCGTATAGGCAGACCGAGGTTCTCTGAACGCCTCAAGCGACGCGTTCTCGGCCTGTCGGCCGCGGCGCTCGTCCTGCCCCTAGCCGCTGGTATTGCGGGTACCGCTGTCGCAGGCGCCGCACCGATCACGCACCGCGCCCCGTCGGGCGGATTCGAAGAGGTGATGGTCCCGTCCTCGATGGGCCCCATCAAGGTCCAGATCCAGTGGGCTGCCCGTGGTGGCAGCGCCGCGCTGTACCTGCTCGACGGCCTGCGCGCCCGTAGCGACCGCAACGCCTGGACGTTCGAGACCAATGCGCTCGACCAGTACCGCAACGACAACATCACCCTGGTGATGCCGGTCGGTGGCGAGTCCAGCTTCTACAGCGACTGGATGGCGCCGTCGAACTTCAACGGTCAGGAGGTCACCTACAAGTGGGAGACCTTCCTCACGAAGGAACTGCCGGACTACCTCGCTACGCGTGGCGTCTCGCGGACCAACAACGGCATCCTCGGCCTGTCGATGGGTGGCTCCGCCGCCCTGACCCTGGCCGCGTACCACCGCGACCAGTTCAAGTTCGCGGGATCGCTCTCGGGCTACCTGAACATCTCGGCGCCCGGCATGCGTGAGGCAATCCGCGTCGCGATGCTCGACGCCGGCCGCTACAACGTGGACTCTATGTGGGGCCCGCCGTGGAGCAAGTCGTGGCTGCGCAACGACCCGTTCGTCTTCGCGCCGAAGCTCAAGGACCTGTCGATGTACGTGTCCTCGGCCAGCGGCCTGCCCGGTCAGTACGACCACCCGAGCAAGGCGATCGACTACTACAACACCGCCAACGGCATGGCGCTCGAGGCGCTGGCGCTGGCGAACAGCCGGGCCTTCCAGGTCCGCCTGGCCACCCTCGGCATCCCGGCGACGTACAGCTTCCCGTCCAACGGAACGCACTCGTGGCCGTACTGGTCCGCCGAGCTGTTCAAGGCCCGGGGCCAGATCCTGGACACCCTGAACGCCTGGTGACCGGGTTCGCCCCAGCACCGTGACTCGATGATGSCGCTCCACCCGACCTACCGGCCGTGTGGGGCGGCATTGTCGTTTTCCGGAAGCTGAACCGAAGTAACAATTGCACCACCGGTCACAGCGAGTCACCCGGCTCGGCCGTTCGCCGACGTGTAGAAAGAATCACGAGCGGCTGGCGTCCACGTGTGGCGTCGCCCGGGCCGGGGGTTGACCGAGATCCGAGTGTCGAGCCGATGAGCAGTGTGGCCGAAGAGCAGAAAGTGAGTCACCGTCAGATGCGACCAGCACTGAGGAAGCCGGGCTTCGGGCCCGAGGGGACGGCGTCTGGCAGGACTCGTCGCGGGCGCGCCCTGGGGCTGCTGGCGGCCGCGTTGGTGCTGCCGACCGCCGCCGGGCTCACCACCGTGGCGAACGCGGCCCCCGCCGACACCACGACGACGACCACGACCTCCGCGGCGCCCACCACCACGGACTCCGACGACGAGAGTCTGGTCCCGCTGGACAAGACGACTGTCGCCGAGACGACCGCGCCCAAGGCCACCACCGCGCAGAAGGCCACCACCACGCCGAAGGCCACCACCACCACCACGGCGGCGCCGACGACCACGACCACCACCGAGGCTCCGACGACGACCACGGAGGCTCCGGCCCCGCCGCCGCGTGCCGCGACCGCCCGGTCCGCCCCGGCCCCGAACCAGTCGATCCCCGGCGTCTCCAAGGTGCAGTGGATCACCGACCGCCGGGTGGCCCTGTGGGTCGACTCCCCGGCGATGGGCTCGCCCTTCCAGGTGCAGGTGCTGCTCGCGCGTGACTGGAATGCCAAGCCGGACGCGACCTTCCCGGCGCTGTACATGCTCGACGGCCTGCGCGCGCGGGACGACGAGAGCGGCTGGACCATCGAGACGGACGCCGCGAACTTCTTCGCGGACAAGAACGTCAACGTGATCCTGCCCGTCGGCGGCGAGTCCAGCTTCTACTCCGACTGGCTGGAGCCGGACAACGGAAAGAACTACCAGCTCGAGACGTTCCTGACCAAGGAACTCCCGCCGGTCCTCGAGAACAGCCTGCGGACCACCGACACCCGCGGCGTCATCGGCCTGTCGATGGGCGGCACCGCCGCGATGGCGCTGGCCGCCCGCAACCCGGGCTTCTTCAAGTTCGCCGGTTCCTTCTCCGGCATCCTGACCACCACCTCGCTGGGCATGCCGCAGGCCGTCCAGTACGCGATGACCGACGCCGGCAAGTACAACGCCGCGAAGATGTGGGGACCGCCGAGCAACCCCGAGTGGGCGGCGCACGACCCGTACGTGCAGGCCGAGAAGCTCAAGGGCACCAGCCTGTACATCTCCAGCGGCAGCGGCATGACCGGCCCCTACGACCAGCCGTCCGGCATCCCCGGCGTGTCGACCAACTACGCGGGCATGGGCCTCGAGATCCTGTCCCGGCTCACCTCGCAGAACTTCGCGACCAAGCTGAACAAGCTCGGCATCCCGGCGCAGGTGAACTACCGCCCGTCCGGAACCCACTCGTGGCCGTACTGGCAGTTCGAGCTGCACCAGGCCTGGCCGCAGGTGGCCAACACGCTCGGCGTCCCGGTGGACGCCCCGGCGTGTGCGCCCGGCGGCGCCATCGCGTCCGTCGCGAACGCCAACCCCTGGCTCGGTGGCTGCGTCACCGGCGAGTACGGCGTGCCCGGCGGTGTCGCGCAGGACTTCCGCAACGGTCGGATCTTCTTCTCCGGTGGCACCGGCGCCCAGGTGGTGGCCGGCATGATCGGCGGCGCCTACCAGGCCATGGGCGGCCCCGGCGGCCCGCTCGGTATGCCGACCACCAGTGAGAACGGCACCCCGGACGGTCGCGGCCGGTACAACCACTTCCAGGCAGGCTCGATCTACTGGACCCCGCAGACCGGTGCACACGCGGTCCGCGGCGCCATCAGGGACGAGTGGGCCAAGCAGGGCTGGGAGGGCGGTCCGCTCCGGTACCCGTCGGCCGACGAGATCAACACCCCCGGCAAGGACGGCGCGGTGCAGGGCTTCGAGATCGGGGCCATGTACTGGAGCCCGGCCAACGGTGCCAACGCCGTGCAGGGCCTGATCATGCAGAAGTACGGCTCGATGGGCTACGAGAACGGCTGGCTCGGCTTCCCCAAGACCAGCGAGATCCCCGTCAAGGACGGCGGCCGCTTCAACGCGTTCGACGGTGGCAACATCTACTGGTCGCCGCTCAGCGGTGCCTGGTCCGTCAAGAACGGGCCGGTCTTCGACGCCTGGAAGAGCCAGGGCTACGAGAACGGTCGACTCGGCTTCCCGATCGGTGACGCGCGCGACATTCCCGGCGGGGTCCAGCAGGACTTCCAGGGCGGCAGCATCACCACGGCCGGCGACCGGGGCGACCTCCACTTCCGCTAGATCACCAGGCAGCGGGTCGTGACCGGCGTTCGTCTCCGGTCCCGGCCCGCTGTTGTCGGTACGCTCGATTCCGATTCGCACGGCAGCCGAACGCGGCGGCCACCACCCCGACCCCGAGGACTGACACAGACAATGCTCGATTCCACGCGTAAGCCCCTGGCGCGRGCCCTGGCCCTCGGCGCGATGCTGGCGGTCTCCGTCGGCGTGCTCGCGGGCTGCGGTAGCGACGACTCGACGGCGAGCAGCACCCCCACCCTGACGACCGCCCAGTCGCCCGGGTCGGCGACGGTGCCGCCGCTCAAGACCGACATCGAGGTGCCGCCCTACACGCCGCCCGCGGTCGCCGCGACGGCCCCGCCGGAGACTCCGGAGTCGGTGCCCAGTGGCTTCCCCGGTCCCACCGAGGCCCCCGCGGTCGACGAGCGGGGCCAGGAATTC
Source organism: Rhodococcus sp. P4_F5 (assembly GCF_056401315.1). NCBI lineage: Bacteria > Bacillati > Actinomycetota > Actinomycetes > Mycobacteriales > Nocardiaceae > Rhodococcus > Rhodococcus sp. P4_F5. The sequence goes on from NZ_JBFUJP010000025.1 coordinate 41,340, forward strand.
CTCGACGCGCTCAAGGCCGGCGGCGTGACGCCCGCCGAGGGTGGCGACATCGCGATCTCCACCGCGAACTACATCTGCGCGGCGCAGGCCAACAACCGGCCGGCCGACGAGGTCACCGCGTACGTGACCGGCATGGCGGGCGTCGAGGCCGGGATGAGCGGCGCGACGGTCTCACCGGAAGAGGCGGCGCGGGCCGCCGGCGTCTACATCGCCGCCGCGACCAAGACGTACTGCAAGTAGTCGACGATGGGCGCCGCGAGGAAGGGCCGGAAGTCGGCAGGGGGCCGGTTGCTGCGACTGCTGGTCGTGGTCATCGTGGCGCTCCTGGTCGCCCTCGTGGCGCTGGTGGCCTGGTACCTGCTGGCCGGCCGGGTGCCGTCGCCGCCGCCCGGACCGCCGGCGCCGCCGGAACGGCCCAGCGCGCAGCCGGCGTCCTGTCCCGACGTGCAGGTGGTGTCGATCCCCGGCACCTGGGAGTCCAGCTCCGTGGACGACCCGTTCAACCCGACGGCCAACCCGGCCTCGCTGATGCTCAACGTCACCCGCCCGCTGGAGGCCGAGTTCCCCGGTCAGCGCGCGCAGGTCTACACGGTTCCGTACGTGGCGCAGTTCTCGAACCCGGTGGCGCTGCCGCCGGACGGCCAGATGTCGTACAACAAGAGCCGCGGCGAGGGCACGGCGAAGGCCACCGAGGTGATGGCGTCGATGCATGCCGAGTGCCCGCTGACCAGCTTCGTGCTGATGGGGTTCTCGCAGGGTGCGGTCATCGCAGGTGACCTCGCGGCGAGCATCGGGGCCGGTAACGGCCCGGTCCCGCAGGACCTGGTGCTGGGTGTCGGGGTGATCGCCGACGGCAGGCGCGACCCGGTGGCCGCCCCGACGATCGGCCCGCCGGTGGCCGGTGTCGGCGCGGAGCTCTCGTTGGCGGGGCTGAAGGTGCCGGGTATCACCATGACCGGCCCCCGGCCCGGCGGATTCGGTGCGCTGGCCGACCGGGTGGTGCAGATATGTGCGCCCACCGACGGCATCTGCGACGCCCCGCCGAACGCGTTCAAGCCGGGCAACATGCTCGCGAGCCTGGCTCGGATCGGGGAGTACGTGAACAATCCCGTCCACGCCCTCTACAACACCTTCGTGGTGGATCAAAGCGGCACCACGGCCACGGTCTGGATGACAGACTGGGCCGCCGACAAGGTGCGATCCGCGCCGACCCCCGCGCACGATTAGCGACCGGGGGACACGGACCCGATAGAGTGACCAGTCGGCCACCTGCCACGGCCAGGCCTGGCCCCCGCCGTTCTGCCCAGTCTTCAGGAGAAGTGATCGATGAGTTCCGCCGACGCCGCTGCGCCGCGCAAGTTCCGGTTCGCCGCGGGCGGTGAGGGCAACGCCGAGGAGGGCGGGGCCCGCCGATTCGTCAAGCTGGCGCAGAAGGCCGAGGAACTCGGCTACGACAGCTTCATGATTCCCGACCACCTGGGCAACCAGGTCGGGCCGATCGCCGCGCTCGGCGCGCTCGCCGTCGCCACGGACAAGATCCGCATCGGAACCGCGGTGCTCGCAAACGGCTTCCGTCACCCCGCCGTCCTGGCCAAGGACGCCGCGACCATCGACGTGCTCTCCGGTGGACGGCTGGAACTGGGCATCGGCGCGGGCTGGATGAAGGAAGAGTTCGACAAGGGCGGCATCGCCTACGACAGCCCCGGCGTGCGTATCGCCAAGCTGGAGGAGACGCTGCAGATCCTGGACACCCTGCTGCGTGGTCAGGAGTGCAACTTCCAGGGCAAGTACTTCCAGATCAACGGGCTCAAGGGCAGCCCGCGGCCGCGTCAGGGCCCGCGCCCGCCGATCGTGGTCGGCGGCGGCGGCCCGAAGATGCTCGCGTTGGCGGCCAAGTACGCCGACATCATCTCGGTGGCCGCCCCGAGCAACAAGGAAGGCAAGATGCTGCTGTCCGGCATCACCATGGAGGCCACCGCCGCCCGGGTGGACAAGATCCGGGAGGCGGCCGGCGACCGGTTCGACGACATCGAGCTGAACTGGACGATCACCACCATCGTGCCGACCGACGATCGGGAGGCGATGGCGGAGATGGCGCTGGCCGCCCTGGACAACGGCTACCCGCCGAACATCGAGGTCGACGTGAAGCTCACCGTCGAGGACATTCTGAATTCGCCGTACCTGGCATTCGGCAGTTACGAGGAAATCGCCGACCAGATTCGCGCGGTTCGCGCCCGTACCTCGATGTCTTACGTCGGCATCTTCCCGACGCAGATGGAAGCCTTCGCGCCAGTTATCACCGAGCTCAAGGGCGAGTGAGCAGATTCGCCCTCGCACCGCGCGGTGTCTGTAACATGCTGTTGGTTTGGACTACGAACCGATTCGTTACCGTTACGAGATATGCGAAACAACCAGTAGAGACGATTGCACGATCCCCCCGCGGCCCGTGGGGATGAGCCTGTCGGGACCACGTCGCACCGAGGGCTTGCCTTGGAGGAGAAGAAGGTATGAACCAGCAATTCGATGACTACATCGACGAAGACGGTCAGATCAGGATGATGCCTGGCAGTACCCTCGTCGACCACGTCGAACGGCACACCCGGGAAAACTCGGACGAGCTGGCATACCGCTACATCGACTACTCCCGCGAGCGCGACGGTGAGGTCCAGGAGCTCACCTGGGATCAGTTCGGTCACCGTCTCCGCGCGGTCGCGGCCCGTCTGCAGCAGGTCACCGAGCCCGGTCAGCGGGTGGCCATCCTGGCCCCGCAGGGCCTCGACTACGTCGTCTCCTTCTTCGCTGCCATGCACGCGGGCACCATCGCGGTGCCGCTGTTCGACCCGGACGAGCCCGGTCACGGAGACCGTCTCTACGCCGTCCTCGGCGACTGCAAGCCGTCGGCGATCCTCACCGCGACGCAGTCGGCCGCGGGCGTGCGCCAGCTGTTCCGTCACCTGCCCGCGGCGGAACGGCCGCGGATCATCGCCGTCGACGCGATCCCGGACACCGTCGGCGAGACCTGGGTCTACCCGGAGATCGACCTCGACGACATCGCCTACCTGCAGTACACCTCGGGCTCGACCCGGGTGCCCGCGGGCGTGGAGATCACCCACCGCGCGGTCGGCACCAACGCGCTGCAGATGGTCGACGCCATCGAACTGACCACCGACTCCCGCGGCGTCACCTGGCTGCCGCTGTTCCACGACATGGGGCTGCTCACGGTGATCCTGCCGGCGCTGGGCGGCAAGTACATCACCATCATGAGCCCGCGCGCCTTCGTGGCGCGTCCCTACCGCTGGATCAAGGAACTCGCCGCCATCACCGACGGTGCGGGCACCTTCGCCGCGGCACCGAACTTCGCGTTCGAGCACGCCGCCGCCCGCGGCCTGCCCAAGGACGGCGAGAGCCTCGACCTGAGCAACGTCATCGGCCTGATCAACGGCAGCGAGCCGGTGACCACCTCGTCGATGCGCAAGTTCAACGACGCGTTCGGTCCGTTCGGACTGCCCAAGACCGCGATCAAGCCGTCCTACGGCATGGCCGAGGCGACGCTGTTCGTCTCCTCCACCAAGCACAGCGACGAGGCCAAGGTCATCTACGTCGACCGCGACGAGCTGAACCGCGGTCGCATGGTGAAGGTCGACAAGGACGCCCCGGGCGCCATCGCCCAGGTGTCCTGCGGCTACGTCGCGCGCAGCCAGTGGGCCGCGATCGTCGACGCCGAGACCGGCGGCGAACTGCCCGACGATCACGTCGGCGAGATCTGGCTGCACGGCAAGAACATGGGCAAGGGCTACTGGGGCCGTCCCGAGGAGACCGAGCAGACCTTCCACAACCGGCTCTCCTCCACGCTCGACGGGGGCAGCCACGCCGCCGGCGCGCCCGACGACGCGACCTGGATGCGCACCGGCGACTACGGCGTCTACGTCGACGGCGAGCTGTACATCACCGGTCGAGTCAAGGACCTGGTGATCGTCGACGGCCGCAACCACTACCCGCAGGACCTCGAGGCGACGGCCCAGGAGGCCAGCACCGCGCTGCGCCCCGGCTTCGTCGCGGCGTTCGCGGTTCCCGCCAACCAGCTCCCCAAGGAGGTGTTCGAGGCCGGTGCCGGCGGACTCACCTTCGACGAGGACGACGCGTCCGAGCAGCTGGTGCTCGTCGCGGAGCGGGCACCGGGCGCCGGCAAGGCGGAGCAGGGTCCGATCGCGGACGCGGTCCGGGCCGCGATCTCCACCCGCCACGGCGTCACGGCGCGCGACATCCTGCTGGTGCCCGCGGGCTCGATCCCGCGTACCTCCAGCGGCAAGATCGCGCGGCGGGCCTGCAAGGCCGCGTACATCGAGGGCACCCTGCGCGGCGGATACACGCAGACAGCCTTCCCCGACAGCGTGTGACTTCCAGTTCCTTCCCGACGGGTAGCGTGATGAGTGATGGCTGAAACAGAGATGACAGTCGCGCAGCTGCGCGAATGGCTACGGAACTGGGTGGCCGAGGCCACCGGGCAACCGGTGAGTCAGATCTCCGACGATCGTCCGATGGAGGAGTTCGGGCTGTCGTCCCGCGACGCCGTCGCGCTGTCCGGCGAGATCGAGGAGCTGGTCGGCATCACGCTGGCCGCCACCGTCGTCTACCAGCACCCGACCATCGCCTCGCTGGCCACCCTGATCGTCGAGGGTGAGCCGGAGGTCGCGGACGTCGCCGAGGATGCTTCGTACTACGCGATCAAGGACACCTCGCAGTCGCACGACATCGCGATCGTCGGCATGTCCACCCGGTTCCCCGGGACCGGGCAGACACCCGACGAGATGTGGCAGCTGCTCATCGAGGGCCGGGACGCCGTCACCGAGCTGCCCGAGGGCCGCTGGAACGAGTTCGCCGCGGACCCGATGGTCGCGGACGCCATCGCGAAGGCCAACACCAAGGGCGGCTACCTCGACGACGTGAAGGGCTTCGACGCGGAGTTCTTCGCGCTGTCGCCGCTCGAGGTCAAGAACGTCGACCCGCAGCAGCGCCTGGCGATGGAGCTGACCTGGGAGGCGCTCGAGCACGCCCGGATCCCGGCCAGCGGGCTCAAGGGCGAGCAGGTCGGCGTGTTCATCGGCAGCTCCGCCAACGACTACCAACTGCTCGCCGTCAGCGACCCGGTGCACGCGCACCCGTACGCGCTGACCGGCACCTCGACCGCGATCGTCGCGAACCGCGTCTCCTACTTCTTCGACTTCCGCGGCCCGTCCGTGGCGCTGGACACCGCGTGCTCGTCGTCGCTGGTGGCGGTGCACCAGGCGGTGCAGTCGCTGCGCTCCGGCGAGTCCGACCTGGCCCTGGCCGGCGGAGTCAACATGCTGGTCGCGCCCGCCGCGAGCCTCGGTTTCAACGAGATCGGGATGTTCGCCGCGGACGGCAAGATCAAGGCGTTCTCCTCCGACGCGAACGGCATCGTGCGCGCCGAGGGCGGCGGCCTGGTCGTGCTCAAGCGGCTCGAGGACGCCGAACGCGACGGCGACACGGTGCTCGCGGTGATCGCGGGCAGCGCGGTCAACCAGGACGGCCGCTCCAACGGCATGCTCGCCCCGAACCCCGACGCGCAGGCCGCCGTGCTGCGGCAGGCGTACCGGGACGCGGGCATCGCCCCGTCCGGCGTCGACTACATCGAGGCGCACGGCACCGGCACCATCCTCGGTGACCCGATCGAGGCGGACGCCCTCGGTCGCGTGGTCGGCCGGGGTCGCGACGCCGACAAGCCGGCGCTGCTCGGTTCCGCGAAGACGAACTTCGGCCACCTCGAGGCCGCGGCGGGCGCCGCCGGCCTGATCAAGGTCGTCCTGGCGATGCGCGAGGACAAGCTCCCCGCCTCCCTGAACTACGCGGGACCCAACCCGTACATCGACTTCGACAAGGCGCACCTCCAGGTGATCCCCGAGGCCACCGACTGGCCGCGGTACACCGGCCACGCCGTCGCGGGCGTCTCCGGCTTCGGCTTCGGCGGCACCAACGCGCACGTGGTGGTTCGCGAGTACGAGGCGGCTGCGCCGCCCGTGAGCACTCTTGGTGGCCAGGACGACCGGAACGACGCACAGGCGACGGAGTCGCTCGACGTCGTGGCCGAGGCCGCCGGCGTGCTCGCCGACGCCGCCGAGTCGATGGGCATCGAGCCCGTCGCCGTAGAGTCGGTCGACGCGGAGCCGATGCCGGTGCTGCTCGCCGTCTCCGCCGCGCTGCCCTCGCGCCGCCGTCGGGCCGCCGCGGACCTGGCCGACTGGCTCGAGACCGAGGAAGGCAGCACCACCGAGCTCGCCGACCTGGGCCGCGCGCTGGCCCGCCGCAACCACGGCCGTTCGCGCGCCGTCGTGCTGGCCCGCACCCGCGCCGAGGCCATCACCGGCCTGCGGGCCGTCGCCGCGGGCAAGCCCGGTCAGGGCGTGTTCTCCGCGGACGCGCCCGCCACCAACGGTCCGGTCTGGGTGTTCTCGGGCTTCGGCTCGCAACACCGCAAGATGGCCAAGCAGCTCTACCTGAACAACGCCGTGTTCCGGAAGGCGGTCGACGAGGTCGACGAGCTGATCGAGTACGAGGCCGGCTACAAGATGGCCGAGAAGTTCCTCGACGACTCGGTCGACTACGACGTCGAGACCTCGCAGGTCGGCATCTTCACCATCCAGATCGGCCTGGCCGCGGTGCTCCGCCACCACGGCGCCGACGCGGATGCGGCAGTCGGGCACTCGATGGGTGAGGCCGCCGCGGCGTACGTCACCGGCGGGCTCTCGCTCGAGGACGCGGTCCGCGTCATCACCGCCCGGTCGCGGCTGATGGGCGAGGGCGAGTCGGTGCTCTCCGGCGACGACATCCGCCTCATGGCGCTCGTCGAGTACAGCGCCGCCGAGATCGAGTCCGTCCTCGGCGACTTCCCGCACCTCGAGGTCTGCGTGTACGCGGCCCCGACGCACACCGTGATCGGCGGACCGCAGCCCGAGGTGGAGGCCATCGTGGCCCGCGCCGAGGCGGAGCAGAAGCTCGGCCGGATCCTGCAGACCAAGGGCGCCAGCCACACCTCCCAGGTGGACCCGATCCTCGGCGAGCTGGCCGCGGAGCTGGCCGGCATCGAGCCGCACAAGCTGACGGCCGGGCTGTACTCCTCGGTGGACAAGGAGACCTTCTACCGCGCGGGTCACGACCCGGTGCACCAGGTCGAGTACTGGACCAAGGGCATGCGCCACAGCGTGTACTTCACCAATGCGGTGCGGATGGCGGTCGACGCCGGGCACACCACGTTCGTGGAGCTGGCACCGAACCCGGCCACGCTGATGTCGGTGGCGGCGACCGCGTTCGACGCGGGCCTGCACGACGCGCAGCTGATCCCGACCCTCAAGCGCAAGGAGGACGAGGAGCTGGGCGTCCTCACCGCCCTGGCGCAGCTCTACGTGCACGGCCACAAGGTGGACCTGCCGTCGCTGTTCGAGGCCGGCGCCTTCGCCAACCCACCGCGGACCGCGTTCCTGCGCAAGGAGCACTGGCTCGACATCCGGATCGGTGCGTCCGGCAGCGGTCGCCCGCCCGGCGCGCACGTGGCGCTGCCCGACGGCCGGCACGTCTGGGAGGTCGCGGCGGATGCCGTCACCGACCTGAACGAGCTGGTCGCCGCGGCCGCGGCGCAGGTGCTCGCGGACGTCACGCTGACGGCCGCCGTCGCGCACGGCGAGCTGCCGGCGTCCGGCACCCTGACCACCACGCTGAATCGGCACCCCGGCGGTGCGTCGCTGCAGGTGCACGGCAAGCAGGGTGCGGATTTCGTGCTGCTGCTCGACGCCGTCGTCACCTCCGGTGAGGCGCTTCCCGAGCTCGTGGTCGCCGCGCCGGCCGAGCGGTCCAGCTCGCCGATGGAGGAGCTGCCCGCTGTCGAGGAGTCGTTCGGGGACCGTTGGGACCCCGAGAGCGGCCAGAGGCTCGAGGACCGGTTGGCGCTGATCGTCGCCGAGTCCATGGGGTATTCGCCCGAGGACCTGCCCGCGGAGATCCCGCTGATCGAGCTGGGCCTGGACTCGCTGATGGCGGTCCGGATCAAGAACCGCGTCGAGTACGAGTTCGACATCCCGCAGCTGCAGCTGCAGGCGGTGCGCGACGCGAACCTGCGCGAGGTCGAGAAGTACCTGCGCTACGCGATCGAGAACCGTGAGGAGGTAGCGGCGCTCGCCGAGCAGCAGCGTCGCGACAAGGAGGCCGAGGCCGAGGCCGAGCTCGCCGCCGCCGCACTCGATTCCGCGCTGGCGGACGAGACCACCAGCCCCGTCGCCGAGGCCGAGGAGATCGTCGCCGAGGCGGAAGAGACTGTCGCCGGGGCGGGGCAGGACGAGTCGGACGGGGAGATCAACGTCCCGCCGCGCGATGCCGCCGAGCGCCTGACGTTCGCCACCTGGGCGGTGGTGACCGGCAAGTCCGCCAAGGGCATCTTCAACATCCTCCCGGTGCTGGACGACGACACCGCGGAGAAGCTGGCCGCGCGACTGACCGAGCGGGCCGGCGGCGAGGTGAGCTTCGACGACGTCCTCGACTCCGAGACCGTCGAGCAGCTCGCCGAGAAGGTGCGCGAGCACCTCGAGGACGGCGTCAAGATCGAGGGGCTGGTGCGAACCCTGCGCGAGCGTCCCGAAGGTTCCACTGCCGTACCGGTCTTCGTCTTCCACCCGGCCGGCGGGTCCACCGTCGCCTACGAGCCGCTGCTCAGGCGACTGCCCGCGGGCACCCCGATGTACGGCTTCGAGCGCACCGAGGGCTCGATCGAGGTGCGGGCGGCGGAGTACCTGCCGCTGATCAAGGAGATCCAGGGCGACGGCCCGTACGTGCTGTACGGCTGGTCGCTCGGCGGCGTCCTGTCCTACGCGGTCGGCAAGATGCTGCGCGAGGAGGGCAAGGACGTCCGGATCATCGGCCTGATCGACACGGTCATGGCGGGCGAGGAGGTCGAGGAGACCCCCGAGGAGATCCGCAAGCGCTGGCAGCGGTACGCCGCGTTCGCGAAGAAGACGTACAACGTCGACGCCCCGCTGCCGTACGACAAGCTGGCCGCGGCCGAATCCGACGAGGATCAGATCCAGATCCTCATGGAGCTGCTGAAGATGAGTGGCGCGAAGATCCCGGGCGGGATCATCAAGCACCAGCGCACCTCGTGGCTGGACAACCGGGCACTTCAGACGGCGAAGCCTGACAAGTACGACGGGGACGTGGTGCTGTACCTCGCGGACCGGTACCACGACGACGCGATCGCGCTCGAGCCTGCGTTCGGGACGCGTGCACCCGACGGCGGCTGGGGGAAGGTCGCCTCGAATCTGGAGATCATCCACGTCGGCGGCGATCACATCCAGATCGTCGACGAGCCGTACATTGCCAAGGTGGGGGCTGACCTGACCAAGAAGCTGGCCCTGATCGAGGCCGAGAACCGGAGCAACTGAGTGACCACCACCGCAGACAAGCTGGCGGAACTTCGCGAGAAGCTCGAGGCGTCGAAGGCCCCGGGCAACCCGAAGGCCATCGCGCGGCGCGCGGAGAAGGGCCTGCCCACTCCGCGCGAACGCATCGACATGCTGCTCGACCCGGGCAGCTTCGTCGAGGTCGGCCAGCTCGCCCGGATGGCGGGCGATCCCGCCAACCCGTACGGCGACGGCGTCGTCACCGGGCACGGCACCGTCGAGGGCCGGCCCGTCGCGGTGTTCGCGCACGACCAGACCGTCTTCGGCGGCGCGGCCGGCGAGATCTTCGGCCGCAAGGTCTCCGCGATCCTCGACTTCGCAATGAAGATCGGCTGCCCCGTCGTCGGCATCAACGAGTCCGCCGGCGCCCGCGTCCAGGACGCCGTCGCGTCGGTGGCCTGGTACGCGGAGATGGGCCGGCGTCACGAGCCGCTGTCCGGGCTGTGCCCGCAGATCTCGATCATCCTCGGCAAGTGCGCCGGTGGAGCCGTCTACGCGCCGATCAACACGGACGTCGTGATCGCCACCGAAGAGTCGTACATGTTCGTCACCGGTCCGGACGTCATCAAGTCCGTGACCGGCGAGGACGTCAGCCTCGACGATCTGGGCGGCGCCCGCAAGCAGGCCGAGTACGGCAACGTGCACCACGTCGCGCCGGACGAGAAGGCCGCGTTCGAGTACGCGCGCAAGTACCTGAGCTTCATGCCGTCCAGCTGCACCGAGCAGCCCCCGATCGTCAACCCCGGTCTCGAGCCGGAGATCACCGAAGACGACCTCTCGCTCGACACGTTCATGCCCGACGCCGACAACTCCGGCTACGACATGCACGACGTGCTGCTGAAGATCTTCGACGACGGCGACTTCCACGAGGTCCGCAGCCAGACCGCACAGAACATCATCACCGGCTTCGCTCGGGTCGACGGCCGTCCGGTGGGTGTGGTCGCGAACCAGCCGATGCACCTCTCCGGCGCGCTGGACGCGGCGGCGTCAGACAAGGCCGCGCACTTCGTGCAGGTCTGCGACGCGTACAACATCCCGCTGGTGCTGGTCGTGGACACTCCGGGCTTCCTGCCGGGCGTCGAGCAGGAGAAGATCGGCGTCATCAAGCGCGGTGGCCGGTTCCTGTTCGCCTACGTCTCGGCAACCGTGCCGAAGGTGACCGTCGTGGTCCGCAAGTCCTACGGCGGCGGCTACGCGGTGATGGGCTCCAAGCAGCTCGGCGCCGACGTGAACTTCGCCTGGCCGACCGCCCGTATCGCGGTGATGGGCGCGGAGAGCGCGGTCGCGGTGATCGGCCGCAGGCAGATCGAGGCGGCCGGCGAGAACGCCCCCGCCGTGCGGCGGGAGCTGATCAACTTCTACAACGAGCACGTCGCGACCCCGTACGTCGCGGCCGAGCGCGGCTACATCGACGCGGTGATCGACCCGTCGACCACCCGCCTCGAGATCCGCAAGGCGCTGACGCTGCTGCGCGGCAAGACGGTCGCCAAGAACCCGCGGAAGCATGCGCTGATCCCGTTCTGACCGTCCCGCCCTTCTCCTCCCCAATGTCACATTGGTTACCCACAGGGTCCCCAATGTGACATCGGGGAACCGGGACGTGGGTGGTCAGTGCGGTCAGGATGCCGGCCGCAGGCGCACGTCGGGCCGGGGCCTCGACTGCGCCAAGAGATAGTTCTGCTGGAGCTCGTGGAGCACCAGGTCCGGCTGGTCCCGCACCGTCCGCGGCAGGTGCGTGAGCACGATGATGCCGTGGCTCTGCATCCGTGCCCGCCTGATCAGCGTCTGTTCGTGATCGCGGACGTTCAGGTGATGCTCGAGGGAGTCGATTTCCCAGGCCATCGCGACGGAGTCGATCCAACCGTCCGGCCTCGCGATGAAGCTGCCTGTGCCGGTTTCGATCTCACGATTGTGGACCATCGGCGGCAGACCGCTGCGCCGATAGAGTTGCTGCGCTGCGATCTCGGCGACGGAGTGGGCGTCGGCCGCGAGTTCACGCAGAACCGATCGTGGCAGCGCGGTGCCGCGCCGCGACCCCTCGGCAAGTTCGATCGCCAGTTCCTCGACCGAGGTGTCGCCCCGCTGGATGACTTCGCTGAGCAGCGCCCGGCAGGCATCCCTTCGTCGCAAGCGGCGCGCGACGTCCAGCACGGCTCGGGTGACCGGTGCGCAGCGGAGCGAGCCTCGCCGGATCGGAGCCTGCGGTATCCGCCATGTGCGCTCGGTCTGGACGAAAGCAGAAGCTGCCCTGTGCTGTTCAGCTGGGATCAGCAGCAGCAGCCCATTCATGGAGGCGGAGCGTCGGTAGCCGTGTGCAGCGAGGGCCGCGTGGCCCGAGAGGACGCAGTTGTCGCCGCCGTACATCACCGCTGCGGTCGCCCGCTCGAGCTGCGTCGGGAAACCGTTGTGCAGCAGGACGATGCCGGGGAGCACCCGCTGCCAAGGTCCGCCCGGTAGGCAGCGACTGGAGATCGCCTTCGGTGAGACGCCGAGTGCCTTCAGAGTTCTCGACCGGATGACCAGGTTGAGGCTGTGGGCGACGATCCTCGCGTATTCGGCCTCGCGGTCAGCTCGATTCACCCGTTCAGGTTGCCCGAGACGATGCACGGTACGAGTCCGTCGAGCCCCGATTCGGGGTGCCCTGTGGATGGAATCCGGACCTGTGGACAACCGTCCGTCCCGCGCCAGGATCCCGCCCGGCCCGGTCCCCAATGTCACATCGGGGACCCTGTGGGCAACCAATGTGACATTGGGGAAAGTGCGGGCGGGCTAGTAGACCCGCATCATCCCGGGGTTCCAGAAGCCGGACCGGGTGACCTCGCTGGTGTCGACGGTCGCGGCGGTGGCGTCGGGGAAGAACCGGTTGTACCGCTCGAGCGCGCCCCAGTCCCGGCCCCAGTCGTCCTTGAGGTAGGTGGGCACGGTCGACGGCTCGGCCAGCATCTCGGTCCAGCCGAGCGGTCCGCCGTTCTCCTGCGACTGCCAGGTGTCGGTGGAGCTCACCGCCAGCGGGCGGTCCGGCTTGATCCGGTAGTTGGGCATCTCGGCGACGCCGTACAGGTGGTCGAACGGGCGCTGGCAGGGGAACTGCAGCCCGACCGCCCAGTCCAGGAGCACCGGCTGGGTGGAACCGACGAAGTCGTTGAGCGTCTGCAGCTGCGGCACCCGCGGCGGGGTGAACGCGAGCCACTGGTCGCCGGTGAGGTTCGGGTCGTGCGCGAGCACCCGCACCACGTTGGTCTCCGCGGGCAGCTCGTCGAGCGGGATTCGCAGGTTCCGCCAGGACGGCGCGGGCCCGATGTCCTTGGGCAGGTAGGTGCCCAGCGCGGTGACGGCGCCGCCGGCGTCGCGGTGTCCGTACTCGAGCAGCAGCGACTGCCCGTAGGTGGACTCGCCGTCCTTGGTCTCCGACCAGATCCGACCGGCCGCGGTGACGACCACGAGCGGGGCGTCCTCGGTGCGCTCGGGCAGCTGGTACCAGCTGGTGGTGACCTTCGCGGGTTCCTGCACGCCCGGCTGGTAGCTGCCCAGGACCGGGGTGGTCGCCGGGTCCAGGCCGAACGGGAGCTTCGCGGTGCTGCCGTTGACGCCCTGTGCGCCGGTGCCGCCGGAGGTGCCGGCGTTGGAGCCGGTGGCGAAGTTGGCGCCGACCGACTGCGAGTCGGTGTTCGACTGCCCGGGCTTGACCTCGGTGTAGTCCGCGGTCAGGTCCTCCGGCACGCCGTTGGGGCTGAAGCCCGTCGGGGCGACGCCGGCCAGCGGGTCGTTCGGGTCGGTCGGCGGCTGCGCCGGGTCGAGCACCGGCTGCAGGCGTCCGGCGTTCGCGTCGGCCTCCGTGAGCACGTCGGTGGCCAGCCCACAGCTCGAGCCGGTGACGGCGTCGACGTTGGAGCGGGCCAGCGAGTACGCCGGGTACTGCGCGACCGCGCCCTTGGCGAGGGAGAGGATCTCGAAGAGCACCATCGCCGCGGCGACCACGGTCAGCGGCATCGCCGCGAACTTCTTGATCCGCCGGCCCTTCTCGGTGGAGGCCTTCACCTCGGTGCCGATGAAGTCCTCGCGGAAGTACTGCCAGCCCACCAGGAGGATCGCCGCCACGAACAGCGCGAGCAGCGCGGTGTTGAGCTCGAAGCCGGCGAGCGAGACGGTCTTGTCGAACCACGGGATGCCGTAGCTCGAGACGTACCACCAGCCGTTGATGCCGGAGAACGAGAACGCGAGCACCAGCAGCAGCCCGGCCGCGAACATGGTGCGGTTACGGCGCGAGCGCAGCGCGCTGGCCGACACCGCGACCGCGGTCAACGCGGCCAGCGAACCGGCGATGCCCGCGTACACACCGAAGTGGTGGGTCCACTTGGTGGGGTTGAACATCATGAAGAAGATCGTTCCGAACACCACGCCCAGCAGCCGCCAGGACGGGCCGACGGCCGCGCCGGGAATCCGCTTGCGGCGCAACAGCACGAACAGCGTGGTGAACAGGCACAGCATCATCACCAGGAAGGCGAAGCGGCGCGAGACCGAACCGTCGACGGTCTGCACGAACAGGTAGTAGTACCGGAGGAACTCCTCGTACCAGTTCATGTTCGGGCCGATCAGGGTGCGCACCCGGGTGGCCTCGCGGACCCCGGCGAAGGTCTGGTCGGCGAACACCGCGACCAGCACGACCGTGCCGGCGGCCATCAGCGGCGCGAGCAGCGGCCACAGCCCCACCTCGCGGTGGCGGCGGACCAGGATCCGCAGCATCGGCCGGGCGCCGGCGAGCAGCGCGGCCACACACATCAGGCCGGTCGGGGCGGCGCCGAGGGAGAACGCGGCGATCACGATGGCGACGGCGGCCGGCAGCAGGCGTCCGGTGGCAATGGACCGCTCCACCGAGCACCAGGTCAGCAGGGCGCCGAGGGCCACGATCGGTTCGGGGCGCAGGCCGTTGTTGTAGGGCATCCAGAATGCGAGGAACACCAGTGCGCCGGTCCAGACGGCGGCCTGACTGTGCCGCACCGCCCGCCCGAGGCGCGGGATCACCTCGCGGCTGATCACCATCCAGCAGAGGATTCCGGCGAGCAGCGCCGGCAGCCGCATCCACGGGCTGGCGGTGGAGATCTTCGCCATCGCGGCGAGCACCTCGTAGTACCAGCCGAACGGCGCCTCGGGGACACCGAACCAGCGGAAGTAGTTCGCCATGTAGCCGGCGTGCTCGGACGCGCGGGCCATGGTCAGCAGGTAGCCGTCGTCGGCGGTGTTGGCGCCGATGAAGTGCCAGAGCACCAGGGCCGCGGTGACGGTCGCGTCGATGGGCCGGAAGCGCCACCAGCTGGAAGGCAGGAAGCGTCGGTGCACTCGACCGTCGGTGCCGTCGAGGCGGCCCAGCGCGACCAGGGAGGAGATGGTCAGCAGCACGGCCAGCACCATCGCGGCCAGCTTCACGAACGTCGGCGACGAGGTGAACCGGCTGTCGATGTTCGCGGTGAAGGTCAGGTCGGACGGCGCCGCGCCGTCGAGGCTGGAGAAGACGCCGACCAGCTGCGGGCGCAGGTCGCCGGTGAGGGTGCCGGTCGCCGGCTGCCCGTCGACGGTGAGGCCCTCGAACGTGGCGGTGGTCTGGTCGATGTCCGAGACGATGGTCAGCGCGGAACAGCCGCCGGACGCGACGGCGTCGCGCGGCGCGGTGGCGACCACCACGTTGCGGTCGAGGACGTCGACGGTGCTCTCGGTGACCCGGACGAACATCGCGTTCAGCGACGCCTCGGAGCCCTGCGGCGGCGCGGTGGCCAGCAGCAGTCCGCCCGACGCCGGCAGGTCCCGGACGAGCCGGCACGGCACGCTGGCCTGCAGGTCGATGGGCACCTGTGCCATCAGCGGTGCGTCGACGTTGCCGATCACCCCGGCCTGCGGCCAGTTCAGCGCCGCCGCGGTCTGCTTGACGGGCAGGAACGGCGTCGCGACCGCGAGCACGAACCCGAGCAGCCCGGTGACGATCGCGATGAGCCGGGCGGTCCGGTACTTCGCGCGCATGTCCACGGAGGTCGATATTGCGGGCGGGCGAGGGGGAGCTGTCACGGCTTCGGGCACGATTGACGATGGTATGCGAGCGGCCGTGGCGGATCACACCGCGTCGGGATTGTCCGATATCGCGAACGCGGGTGCGGGCGCCCGTGTATGGGGTCGCCTGCACCCGCGTTCGCGGTCCCGGTCAGCGCGCGGCGAGCGGCCCCGGGCTCCACAGTCCGGACCGCGTGACCGGCTCGGTGTCGACCTGTCCGGTCACCGCGGCGGGGTCGAGCGGGGCGTACTTCTCCAGCGAACCCCAGTCCCGCGCCCAGTCCTTGTTCAGGTAGCTCGGCATGGTCCGTGACGTCAGCAGCAGGTCGATCCAGCCGAGCGGGCCGCCGCCGATCTTGTCCTGCCAGCCGTTGGTGGAGTCCGCGCCCACCCGGTCGGGCAGGATCCGGTACTCCGGCACCTCGGCGACGCCGTACTCGTGCGCGAACGGGCGCTGGCAGGGGAACGACAGCCCGACCGACCAGTCCAGCAGCACCGGCGCGGTGGTCCCGACCACCTCGTTCAGCGTCTGTAGCTGCGGCACCCGCGGCGGCGTCACGGCCAGCCACTGCTTCGGGGTGAGGTCGCGGTCGTCCGCGACCAGCCGGACGGCGTCCGCGTCGGCGGGGATGTCCGCCATCGGCACCCTCAGGTTCCGCCAGGACGGCGACGGCCCGATGTCGATCGGGGCGACGCGGCCGCGTATCTCCACCTGGCCATCGTCCGTGCGGGTGCCGTACTCGACGGCGAGGTCCTGACCGGGGGTGACCACACCGTCCTTGTCGACCGAACGGATCCGGCCGGCGGCGGTGACCACGAGGATCGGTGCGGCGTCGCTGCGTTCGGGCAGGCCGTACCAGTCGGAGATCAGCTGCGCGGGCACCTGCTCGCCGACCTGGTAGCTGCCGAGAACCGGGGTGCGCGCGGGGTCGAGGCCGAACGGCAGCGCCACGGAGCTGCCGTTGACGCCGGTGGCGCCGGTGCCGCCGCCGGTGCCCGCGGCCGTGCCGGTGGTGGTCGTCGTCGTGGTCGAGTCGAGCGAGTTGGCGCCGCCCGCGCCCTTGTTCTCCGCGTCCGCGGTGAGGTCGACGGGCACGCCGTTGGGGGTGAAGCCCTTCGCCTCCTCGCCGCCGAGCGGGTCGGGTGCGCCRGAGAGCGCGCTGAGCATTCCGACGTTGGCGTCCGGCTCGATCAGCACGTCGTCGGCGAGCGCGCAGGTGTCGCCGGTGAGGGTGTCGAAGTTCGACCGGGCCACGGAGTACGCCGGGTACTGCGCGACCGCGCCCTTGGCGAGCGAGAGCACCTCGAAGAGCACGACGAAGGCCGCCGCCAGGGTCAGCGGGGAGTCGAGCAGCGCCCGCCAGCCGTGGGTGGGCACCGGCCGTTCCTCCGCGAGGTACGGCTGACGCAGGTGCTGCCAGCCGGCCAGCAGCAGCGCCAGCACCGACAGCACGAGCAGGCCGTTGGCGAAGCTGTTGCCGCCGATGGACGGCGGCTTGTCCCACCACGGCACGCCGTAGCTGGACACGTACCACCAGCCGTTGGAACCGGAGAAGGCCATGGACAGCAGGAACAGCACGGCGGCCGCGAACAGGGTGCGGTTGCGGCGCGAGCGCAGGGTGGCGGCGGCGACGGCCACCGCGGCCAGGGCGGCGACCGAGCCGGCGATGCCGGCGTAGACACCGAAGTGGTGCGTCCACTTGGTGGGCGTGAACATCATCAGCAACAGCGAGCCGACGATGATGCCGAGGATCCGCCGGGACGGTCCGGCGGCGGTGCCCGCGATGCGACCGCCGCGGCGCAGCATCATCATCCCGCACACCACCACCGACAGGATCATCACGAACACGCCGAACCGGCGGGCCAGCGAGCCGTCGGGGGAGACGTTCATCAGCGCGTCGTACCGGTGGTACTCGTCGAACCACGGGACGTTGGGGCCGACCGCGGACCGCACCCGGGTGGACTCGAGCACGGTGGCGAGGGTCTGGTCGGCGAAGATCACGATCAGCACCACCAGGCCGGCGGCGCCGATCGGCGCGAGCAGGGGCAGCCAGCCGACCTGCCGGGCGCGGGTGACGACGATCTGCACGAGCGGCCGCGCGCCCACGATCAGGGCGGCGACCGCGATCAGCCCGGTCGGCCCCGCGGCCAGGGAGAACGCCGCGATCAGCACGCCGACGGCGGCGGGCAGCAGCCGTCCGGTGGCGATCGCCCGCTCGATCGAGCACCAGGTCAGCAGCGCGCCGAGGGCGATGATCGGTTCCGGGCGCAGGCCGTTGTTGTAGGGCAGCCAGAACGAGAGGAACACCAGTCCGGCGGTCCACAGCGCGATCCGGTTGTGCCGCACCGCCCGGCCGAGGCGGGGGATCACCTCCCGGCTGACCACCATCCAGCACAGGATGGCGGCGATCAGGGCCGGCAGGCGCATCCAGGTGCTGGCCGTGCCGACCTTGGTCATCAGCGTGAGCACGTCGTAGTACCAGCCGAACGGGGCCTCGGGGACGCCGAACCAGCGGAAGTAGTTGGCCATGTACCCGGCCTGCTCCGAGGCCCGTGCCATGTTGAGCAGGTAGCCGTCGTCGGAGGTGTTGGCGCCGATGAAGTGCCAGAGCACGAGCACGCCCGCCACCAGCGCGTCGACGCCGGTGAAGGTCCACCAGTGCCGCGGCAGGAAGCGCCGGGCCCGACGGCCGTCGACGCTGTCGAGTCGGTGCAGGGCCAGCAGCGCGAGCGCGGTGGCGAGGACACCGACGATCATCGCGAGCAGCTTGAACACCGTCGGGCTGGAGGAGAAGCGGGAGTCGATGTCGGCGTGCACCGCGAGGCCGGCGGGGGCGGCGCCCTGCAGGTCGGAGAAGACGCCGACCATCTGCGGGCGCAGGTCGCCGGGCAGGTCCACGCTGGTGGCCCCGTCGGCGGCGTCCGCGTCTGCGTCGGACAGGCCGGCGAAGGTCGCGGTGGTGTGGGTGGCGTCCGAGTGCACGACGATGGCGCTGCACCCGCCGAGTTCGGCGAGCGGCGCGGAGATCAGCTGGGTGTTGCGCAGGATCACCTGCACGGTCCGGTCGGCATCGGAGCCGACCTTCACAACCAGCCCGGCGAGCTCGGCGTCGGCGGACTGCTTCGGCACGGTCGAGAGGAGGTTGCCGCCGTCGGGCAGCGTCGCGGCCGTCGCGCAGGGCAGGTGCACGTCCAGGCTGATCGGCTCGTAACTGACCAGCGGGGCGTCGATGCTGGTCAGGGTGCCGTTCTGTGGCCAGGAGACGGTGGCCTGCTGCTGCGTCACGGGCAGCAGCGGGGTGAGTACCGCCAGGACCAGGCCCACCAGCCCGGCGACGACTGCGATCAGTCGTGCGGTGCGGAGGGCGGAGCGGTCCGGGGCGGGCGGTGCCCCCGGGTTTGTCACTGTGGGGGTCTCAGGCTCGGCGGGCACAAGGTCCGATCGTATGGGATGCCGCGACGGAGTCGGGCCGAGGCGAGCCGGGGCCGGGGACGCGGGTCAGGGCCGATGCGAGGG
>NZ_JBFUJP010000026.1:0-59699 GCF_056401315.1 Rhodococcus sp. P4_F5
GCCGAGTTCGTCGGCCGCGCCCGCGAACTCGGCCTGCTCCGGGACCGGTGGCGGGCCGCCGCGGCGGGCCACCCGGGCATCGCACTGGTCGGCGGCGGCGCCGGGGTGGGTAAGACCCGACTGCTGCGCGAGGTCGCCGCGCTGGCCCGGTCGCAGGGCGCCGTGGTGGCGGCGACCCGGTGCTTCGGCGCCTCCGGGCGGCTTCCGCTCGCCCCGGTGGCGGACTGGCTGCGG
Source organism: Rhodococcus sp. P4_F5 (assembly GCF_056401315.1). Taxonomy (NCBI): domain Bacteria; kingdom Bacillati; phylum Actinomycetota; class Actinomycetes; order Mycobacteriales; family Nocardiaceae; genus Rhodococcus; species Rhodococcus sp. P4_F5. The sequence goes on from NZ_JBFUJP010000026.1 coordinate 235, forward strand.
AACCCGGCGATCCGCGACGCGACGGCGACGCTCGACCCGCTCTGGCGCGCCGAGGTGGACCGGCTGGTGCCGTCCGGCGCCGGTTCGCCCGCAGCCGCCGGTGTCCGGCCCCGCGATCCCGGCGCCGGTTCCCGCGCGATGGTCGACGCCTGGCAACGCCTTCGCTTCTTCGAGGGCCTGGCGAGGGCGCTGATCGGCGGCGGCCGCCCGCTGCTGCTGGTGGTGGACAACCTGCAGTGGTGTGACCAGGAGACGCTGACGTTCGTCGCGTTCCTGCTGGGACTGAGCGCCGACACGCCGCTGCTGGTGGCCGCGGCGCTGCGCGACGAGGACCACGACCCCGGCCCCGACCTCGGGGCGTGGACCGCCCGGATGCGGTCCACCGGACTGCTCACGGAGCTGGACCTGAGCCCGCTCGACGTGGACGACACCGCCCGGCTCGCCGAGGCCACGGCCGGCAGGCCACTGCGCGCGGACGACCTGGAGCTGCTGCAGGCAGCGACGGGCGGGTTCCCGCTGTACATCGTCGAGGCGATGCGCACCGCCGCGGAGGACGGCGAGACTCCCCTTCCGGTCGGCGATCTCACCGCGGTGCTGCGCACCCGTCTCGAGCACGCGAGCCCGGCCGCCCGCGAGGTCGCCGGGCTCGCCGCGGCCGTCGGGCGGAACTTCAACCTCGACCTGCTCACCGAGGCCAGCGACCTCGACGCCGACACCGTGGTCCGGGCCGTCGACGAGCTGTGGCGGCGGCGGATCCTCCACGAGTTCCGGGACGGCTACGACTTCTCCCACGACCTGCTCCGGGACGCCGCGTACGCACAGGTCGGCCCGCCCGCGCGGTGGCTGCTGCACCGGCGCCTGGCCCAGGGCCTCGAACTGCTTCACTCCGGCGACACGGACTCCGTCTCCGCCCAGCTCGCCGAGCAGTACGCGCGGGGCGGCCGGGCCGAGCGGGCGGTTGCCTACTACCGGCGGGCGGCCGAGGTCGCCTCCGGCACGTTCRCCCACGCGGAGGCGATCCGCCTGCACCGGGCGGCCCTCGCGATCGTGCGCGCACAACCCGGCGGACGGGGCGCGCTCGCCCGGGAACTCGACATCCTCGAGTCGATGGCGGCGCCGCTCAACGCCCGGTACGGCTACTCCTCGCCCCAGTTGCAGCACACCCTCGAGCGCTCGATCGAGCTGGCCGAGGTGCTCGGCCGCCGGGACTCGACGGTCGTCGCGCTCGTGGGACTCTGGACGTCCCGGTTTGTCCAGGGCGACACCGCGGGCGCACACCGGGCGGTGTCCCGCGCGCTCACCCTGGTCGACTCCGACTCCGACGCCGACTCCCAGCTGAGCGGCAGCGCCCACTTCGCGTTCGCCGGGTCCGCCGTCAGCCTCGGCAGGCCGGCGGAGGCACTGCACCACTTCGAGCTCGCCGCCGAGCTGACCCGGGGCGCCCACTCGTTGACGGTCGGTACCCGACCGGACGTGCACTCCCTGGCCTGGTCCGCGCACGCGCACTGGCTGCTCGGCCACGACGACGACGCCCGGTCGAGCTGCCGTGACGCCGTCGCACTCGCCCGGGGCGCCCGGCACCCGTACAGCCTGGCCGTGGCCCTGGCGTACGGCGGCGTCACCCTGCAGATGCTCGGCGACCGCGACGAACTGCGGGACACCGTCGGCGAGCTGCAGGACCTGTGCGACCGGTTCGACTTCGCCTACTACCGCGAGTGGGCCCTGATCCTCGGCGGCTGGTCCGAGCCCGGGCCGTCCGGGATCCCGCTCGCCCGGCGGGGCCTCGAAAACCTCCGGGCGGCAGGCTCGTTCGCCCGGATGCCGTACTGGCTCTCGCTGCTCGCCGACCTGTCGATGCGGGAGCAGCGGCCCGACGCCGCGCGCGCGACCCTGGACGCCGCCGTCGTCACCGGGCAGGCCCGCAGCGACCTGTGGTGGCTGCCCGAGGTGATGCGACTGCGCGCCGCCCACGACGACCCCGACGGCGCCCGCACCCGACTGCGCGCCGCCGCCGCGATGGCGTCCGAGCACGGCAGCGCCGCCCTGCTGCGGCGATGCGAACGCGACCTCGAGCTGCCCGAGGCTCCGCCCGAGAACGAGCTGCCCGAGGGTCCGCCCGAGAACGAGCTACCCGAGGCTCCGCCCGAGAACACCGCCGCGCGGGGCGTTCGCCCGACCCGATGACCGGGCGCCGGCGGACGAACGCTGCGCGAACGCCCGCTTCGTAGCTTTGGTGATGCGGGCACCCGACGAGCGGGAGCCACACCACCGGAAGGGAAGCGTCATGTCCACCACGACGTACGAAGACCTGGCCGCGACGCTGCGCGGCGACCTGATCACCCCGTCCGACGCCGGGTACGACGCGGCGCGGGCCGTCTACAACGCCATGATCGACCGGCGTCCCGCGGCCGTCGCCCGCTGCCGGGACGTCGCCGACGTCATCAACTGCGTGCGGTTCGCCCGCGAGCACGACGTCGAGATCGCGGTGCGCGGCGGCGGTCACAACGCCGGCGGCCTCGGGGTGTGGGACGACGCCCTGGTCATCGACCTGTCGCTGATGCGCAGCACCACCGTCGACCCGGTCGGCCACACCGTCCGCGTGGACGGCGGCTGCACCTGGGGCGACGTCGACCACGCGACCGTCGCGTTCGGCATGGCCACCCCGTCCGGCTTCCTCGCCTCCACCGGCGTCGGCGGCCTGACGCTCGGCGGCGGCATCGGCTACCTGTCCCGGCGCTTCGGCCTCACCGTCGACAACCTGCTCGCCGCGGACGTGGTGCTCGCCGACGGCACCTTCGTCACCGCCAGCGCGAGCGAGCACAGCGACCTGTTCTGGGCCCTGCGCGGCGGCGGCGGGAACTTCGGGGTGGTCACGTCGTTCCGCTTCCGCTGCCACGACATCGGCGAGCACGGCGTGGTCATCGGCGGCCCCGTGCTCTACGACCTCGCCGACACCCCGGCGGTGATGCGCTGGTACCGGGAGCTGCTGCCGTCGCTGCCGGAGGAGCTCAGCGGCTGGCTCGGGCTGATCACCGTCCCGCCGGCGCCGCCGTTCCCGGAGGAGCTCTGGGGCCGCAAGTCCTGCGCCATCGTGTGGTGCTACACCGGGTCGCACGAGCGGGCGGACGAGGTGCTCGAGCCGATCCGGTCGTTCGGGTCACCGCTGCTGGTCGGCCCCCATCCGATGCCGTTCAACGTGCTGCAGAGCGCGTTCGACGGGCTCTACCCGGCCGGGCTGCAGTGGTACTGGCGGGCGGACTTCTTCAACGAGATCTCCGACGCCGCAATCGACGTGCACTGCAAGTTCGGTGCGCAACTGCCCACCGGGCACTCCACCATGCACCTCTACCCCATCGACGGCGCCGCGGGCCGGGTGGCCGACGACGCGACCGCCTTCGCCTACCGGGACGGCGGCTGGGCCGGCGTCATCGTCGGGGTGGACCCGGACCCGGCCAACGCGGACACGATCACCGCCTGGGCGAAGGACTACTGGACCGAGCTGCACCCCACCTCGGCGGGCGGTGCCTACGTCAACTTCCTGATGGACGAGGGCCAGGACCGCGTCCGGGCGTCGTACCTGGGCAACTACGACCGGCTGGCCGAGGTCAAGGAACGGTACGACCCGGACAACGTCTTCCACGTCAACCAGAACATCCGGCCCGCCGCGGTGGCGACCCGCTGACGGACCGCGAAAAGCGAAGCGCCGGACGCCCTTCGATCCGCGAGGCGGTCGAGGGCGTCCGGCGCTGCCGGCCGGGGACGCGGGGCTCGAGGAGCCGATCAGGCGCTGCGCGAGGTAGCCCTCGACCTTGTCGAGGGAGACGCGCTCCTGCTCCATCGAGTCCCGCTCGCGGACGGTGACGGCCCGGTCCTCGAGGGTGTCGAAGTCGCAGGCAAGGACAGGGCATTGTGCCCATGTCGGTGCATTCATGCTCGCGAACACCGCGCCCGGCAGTTCTCCGGTGTCAGGTGTTCCCGGGCCGGCTGCTCAATCCCTGCTCGACCATCCACGCCGCGACCTGGATACGGGAAGCGAATCCGAGCTTCGCGAGGATCTGCTCGACGTGTCCCTGCACGGTGCGCGGGGAGACCAGGAGCTGCGCGGCGATCGCCTTGTTGGTCAGGCCCTGAGTCACGAGCTCAGCGACCTGCCGCTCGCGCTGGGTCAGCGCCGACAGCGACCCCGAGGGCTGCCCCTCCTCCTCCGACTCGGGGAGTTCGTCGAGCGCGAACACGATCGCCTCCTCCGGGCTCCACCGCGCCCCTTCCCGGACGGCTCCCTCGAACGCCCGCTCACCGAGGACCTGACGGGTCTGCTGCTCGCATTCCGCGTGGTGCAGCTGAAGCGTGCGGGCAACCACTCCGGCGCTGCCCACCCCCCGCCACATCGTCTCCACCGCGCCCAGCAGGAGCGCGGCACGTCGGGGGCGATTCTCCGCACAGGCGATCCACGCCAGCGTCTCGACACACATCGCGGCGGCAAGCATGTCGTCCGCCGATCGGGACAGCCTCAGCCCCTGTTCGAGAAGGCCGGCGGCGCGCGGTGGATCGGCTTCCCACAGCGCGAGCCCGAGGGCGCAAGCCGCATATGCCCGGTAGACGAACTCGCCGGTCCGTTCGCTGATGGCAAGAGCTTCTGCTTGGTAACTCGTGGCCCTGGCCGCGTCGCCGAGCAGTCCAGATGCCAGGGTGAGACCGAGCAGTGTCGAGATCTGTCTGAGGTTGTTCCCCTGGTCCTGGAACGCTGCGAGGGCAATCTCCCAGCCGGCGAGCGCGCCCGACAGATCCCCGGCGATGGCGGCGAGGTACGCGCTCGCATGGATGACAGCCACGCGCATCGTGTCATCGTCCAGTTGCTCCGCGAGGTCGTATCCGGCCGCCGCCAACGCGGTAGCCGACGCGATGTCGCCCTGATAGCCGGCGAGCAAACTGTTCGCGCACAACGCTTTCACTCTGTCGACGGTCGGTTCGTCCCCGTGCAGCTCGAGCGCGCAGTCGAGCCAGTATCTGCCCTCCCGAAGGAGACCACGCGACAGCCAGAACGGGAAGAGGCCGACGGAGATCTGCAGGCCCGTGTCGGCCTCGTCCGGCTCGCTCATGCAGAAGTGCAGCGCCTCGCGCAGGTTCGTCTGCTCACGGCCCAGTCGGGCCATGAGCTCGACCTGGCGGGGACCGATCCACTCGAATCTCGTCGTCGAGACAAGATCCCTGTGCCAGCTCAGGTGCCGTCGACGGAGGACCGCGATGTCGTCCGGGCCGATCAACTCCTCGCGGCCGTATTCGCGCAGGGTCTCGAGCATCCGATATCGCGCCACGGAACCCGCGCCCTCGCAGATCACGATCGACTTGTCGACCAGCGAGGCCAGCACGTCGAGCACCTCGTCCGCGTGCCGGTCGCCCGCACAGATCCCTTCAGCCGCATCGAGTTCGAACCCGCCGGAAAAGATCGTCAACCGACCCCACAGCTCATGTTCGGCCTCGGTGCACAGTTCGCGGCTCCAGTCGATGGACAACCTGAGGGTTTGCTGCCGGCTCGGCGCTCCCCTGCGGCCACCCGTGAGCAGCTGATACCGATCGGACAGTCGGCCGAGAATCTGCTCGGCCGAAAGCGTGCGCAGCCGGACCGCCGCCAGCTCGATGGCAAGAGGGAGCCCGTCGAGCCGGTGACAGATCTGTGCCACGGCCACTCGATTGGCCTCGCTGAGGGCGAAACCGGGCACCGCCACGGCAGCGCGTTCGAGGAACAGGGTCGCCGCCTCGTAGCGAGCAAGGTCCTGCAGCGACGGCGGCTCGTCCGGATCCGGCACCGCGAGCGGCGGGACTCGCAACTCGGTCTCGCCGCCGACCGCGAGGGCCTCGCGACTGGTCGCGAGGATCCGCAGCCCCGGACAGCGTCGCAACAGGGTCATCGCCAGCGACGCAACCGCATCTACCAGATGCTCACAGTTGTCGATCACGAGGAGCAGCTGTCGATCGCGCAGGTGACCCGCCAACATCTCGAGCGGCGGCGCACTCGAGATGTTCCGCGGCGCAACCGTGGCGGCCACCATGCCTGCAACGAGGGCCGGATCGCGCAGGTCGCCGAGCTCGACCAGCCACACCCCGTCCTCGAAGTCTCGTCTCGAGTCCGCGCCTACCCGCAGCGCCAGCCGCGTCTTGCCGACACCACCGATACCGGTCAACGTCAACAGCCGCGAAGTCGACAACAGTCGCCTCGACTCGGCCGTCTCGTTGCGGCGCCCGACGAAGCTGTTCAGTTCAACGGGGAGATTCCCTGACACCTTTGCACGGATGGTGGACGGCATCGTCACTCCCGTCTCCCCCGGCGCAGGGCCGCGAACGATATCGGCCGGGACCCGCCTCGTGGGCGAAGCTCCGACTTGACACTTCAGAGTGAACTGTAACGCCATGGCCGCGCGGGTCGTCGCGCGGATGCGAGATGCGGTCGCGGACGGCGGGGGGCCAAAAACAGGTACCTCCCCCCGCCATCCTGCCGTGGTGCCCGACACAGCCCCCGCGAAGAATGAGATTCGCCAGTTCCGCCAAGCGTGAAGGCGAGGTTCCTGATGCTCTTGCTCACACGACCGCCGCAGCCGACCCCTCGGTCGCCGGAGGTGTTGATGATCCGGAACTGCGCGCGCTGCGCGACGCTGCTGAATCCGGGGAGTTCCTCGTGCGACACCTGCGGAGGCCAGGACCTGCCGAAGATCCCGTCGACGGGGCTCGGGGAGATTCGAACCTGGACGGTCGTCGAACGCGAGTCCCCCGACAGGTGCGGTGATCCGATGCCGTGCCTGCTCGCGGTCGTCGCACTCGACGACGGACCCTGGATCTGCACCTGGATCGAGGGCGAGATCGCGGTTCGCTCGGACCAGCACGTCCGCGTTCAGTTCGATCACACGGCTGCCGGGGACCGGTATCCCGTGTTCTGCGCCTGTGGAGCCGACCGCTTCCAGGAGTTTCCCGCCGCATAACCCACAACCACCCAAGAACCGGTGCAGATTTCAACGATCAGCCCCAGGGGCCGATAACGAACCCACGCCAATAGTGCAGAAATATTCACGTTAGAACATTCAAACAGCGCATTCACTCCGCCCCCGACAAAGTCGGCCCGGGCGGCAATTCTGCGTTGACCCAGGATTGATTAATCGACTTTTGCTCCGATCAAACAGTTATTCGTTGTCATCCGACGGACACGAAGGCCTCCGAGACCCAGTCAGCCCATGCCATCGACCCGATCTGCAGTGCTTCGAAATGCGGGTCTACCTGGACTTGTATTCCACGTATCGTGGGGACGACGCGTGCCGATCGAAGACTCTCGACGCGAACACTCCGTGAACTCCCAATGAATTGAATCTCCCATGCGACCCACCTCCCCGAGAGAACTGGACACGCGCCAAGTTCCTTTTCCTTTTCGCTCACATGGCGACATGTCGGCATGGTAGAAATTGTCGCGGCCGCAACTACCCCCTGGTTGCGGCCGCGACAATTCAGGAATCGAGTTCAAGGAGAAAACAATGGGAACCTTCCTCACCATCCTCACCGCGCTCGGGAATGCCGCCGCGGTTGGCAACCTGCTGAACTCGCTGAGCTGACAGCTCAGCTCGGGTCCGGCGCTCCCGAGGTGCACCGAATCCTGATGGCCGCCACACCGGCGGTCGAGAGTGGTTCCTCCCCCGGCCCATGCGGGGCGGGCGACGAGAATGCGACGCCGGGACAGCCCTGCGTCGGGAAAGTACGCGGTCACCACGCGAACCTGACCGCACCAGCGAAAAGTAGGGATTACATGTCTTCGAACACAGTCCGCCGCATCGCCGCTCTCGCGGCGGCCGTCGCCCTTCCCGCCGGCCTGTTGATGGCCGGCGTCGGAGCCGGCGTCGCGAACGCCGCCGACCCGGCCTGCGCCCAGTCGAGCCACGACACCAAGCAAGACTTCTGGACCGTGGGGATCACCCACACGTACGACAAGACCGTCTCGGCGCCCGAGGTCGCCGCAGGCACCAACGTCACCTACAAGATCGTCGTCGGCACGACCAGCATCGGTAACCCGTACGTCAACTCCATCACCGACTACCCGCCCGCCGGCTTCGGCGCCCCCGTCTCGGCGAAGGTCACCGCCTACCACTTCGCCCAGGGCCAGGTCACCGAGGCCATCACCCCGCAAATCAGCGGCGACGGTCGCGGCTGGAGCATGAACAGCACCGGCTGGTTCGTCAACTCCGGCAACCCGGTGACCGCCGAGATCACCTACAAGGTCCCGGACAACACCGCGGCAGGCACGAAGGTCACCAGCGGCGGCATCGGCGTCGGCGGCACCGTCGGCGTCGGGACCGACAAGCCCGGCCTCACCTCGTGCTTCAACGTGCGGGCCAAGAACCCGGGCGAGGCCGTCCTCGGCAGCGCGGACGGCGCCGGCCTCGGCTCCTCCGAAGGCCAGATGAGCTCCACCGGCTCGATCAGCGACGTCCTCGGCGACACCATCACCCGAGTCATCAACAACGGCAGCTAGATCCAGCACCCGCGTGCTGTGCACCCGCCGCTAGACCCCGTGTGCTCGGCGCCGCGACCGCCGCGCGCCGAGCACACGGCCCCCAACCCCCAACGCTGCGACCTTGATGTCGATGTCGACGGTCGCACAGCAGCGACCGAAGGAACACCATGACATCACGAGGGACCACCCGCGCCGTCGCCGCAGGCGCGGCAGCAACAGTGGCCATGGGCGCATTCACGCTCCTCGGCGCAGGCACCGCCGGAGCCGCCCCCGCCACGACCACCTGGGACAGCGGAAGCTCCCGCTACACCCGGACCATCAGCAACACCACCCCCGCCGTCGGCGACACCATCACCGTCACAACGAGATTCGAGCGCACCAGCTGGGTCGACGAGTTCATCTACAACGTCAAGGACCGGAACCACTCCTGCCTGACCTACGTCCCCGGCTCCGCCAAGATGTCCGGCAGCAGCGACCACCCCGTCGCCAACCCCGAGGTCAACGCCGACGAAGCCTACGTCCGCGCTTCCTGGGGCGTCACCGACTGGGTCGTCCGGAGCCGCCCCGGCTTCTGGGACGCCCCCACCTTCAGCGTCGCCTACAAGGTCGGCCAGAACTGCCCCCGCGGCACGGCCCTGACCACCGGCATGGAATACGGCGGATCACTCGGCAGCGGAAACTTCGGCGACAAGGGCCCGTCCATCACCATCGGCACGAACCCCAACACCACCACCGACTCGACCACCACGCTCAACCCGGTCAGTGGCGCCACCGTGGGCAAGTCCACCCCCCTGGCGGCGAAGGTCAACCCCGCCAACGCCGGCGGCACTGTCACCTTCAAGGACGGCGAGACCTTCATCGGCGCCGCCCAGGTCGGATCCGACGGGACCGCCACCGCCGCTTGGACCCCCGCCACCGCCGGCGAGCGCACCGTCACCGCCAATTACTCGGGCAAGGACACGGTCGACGCGTCGTCCGACCAGAAGTCGGTGACCGTTGCACCCGGCGGCGGCACCGACGGCACCGACGGCACCGGCAGTCTCGGATCGCTTCTCGGCGGCTTCGGCTCATGAGCTGACTCCGCACACCGACCCCGGGCTCCGGCGCCATGCCCTCGCAGGCACCGGAGCCCGGCCTTCCCCGTAGCGCCTGCGGCGACGCTCGCGCCGCACCGATCTGTGGAGAGATGATCTACCAGCAGACGGGACTCCAATCGTCCCGGCCGGTCCGGTAACCCGAGCGCCGCGGCGACCGTCTCGGGCAACAACGCAGGATCGTGGCAGGTCGCCGAGCGCGACCAACCAGACTCCGTCGGTGAACGACCGCCGCGAGTCCGCGACCCTGGTCTTGCCGACCCCCGCGATGTCGGCCAGCGTCATCAACCGCGAGGTCGCCGGGCAACCGCCTCCCCTCGGCGATCTCCCGGCGCCGACCGACGAAACTGGTCAATCCAGCGGCTGGTTCCCGAGCCGGCCCTTCACGGAGGTCTCATGGAACGTCCCGTCGTGATCTCGTGTGATCGAAACTGYCTCTGGCAAATCATGAAAGGCCGATCGTGCCCAGCGAGAACAGTGAAGGGGCTGTCCCCGGCCACGGCGGCCGGGGACAGCCCCTTCACGGAGGGAACTAGGAGCCGATCAGGCGCTGCGCGAGGTAGCCCTCGACCTTGTCGAGGGAGACGCGCTCCTGCTCCATCGAGTCGCGCTCGCGGACGGTGACGGCCTGGTCCTCGAGGGTGTCGAAATCGACGGTGATGCAGAACGGGGTGCCGATCTCGTCCTGGCGACGGTAACGGCGACCGATCGCGCCCGCATCGTCGAACTCGATGTTCCAGTTCTTGCGCAACGCCGCGGCGAGGTCCTTGGCCTTGGGGGTCAGGTCCGCGTTGCGGCTCAGCGGGAGCACCGCGGCCTTGATCGGGGCGAGCCGGCGGTCCAGGCGCAGGACGGTGCGCTTGTCGACGCCGCCCTTGGCGTTGGGCGCCTCGTCCTCGGAGTACGCGTCGACCAGGAACGCCATCAGCGAACGGGTCAGGCCGGCCGCGGGCTCGATGACGTACGGCGTGTACCGCTCGCCGCTGGCCTGGTCGAAGTAGTTCAGGTCGGTGCCAGAGTGCTTCGAGTGGGTCGCCAGGTCGAAGTCGCCGCGGTTGGCGACACCCTCGAGCTCGCCCCATTCGCTGCCCTGGAACTGGAAGCGGTACTCGATGTCGACGGTGCGGTCGGAGTAGTGCGACAGCTTGTCGGCCGGGTGCTCGAACAGGCGCAGGTTCTCCGGGTCGATGCCGAGGTCGGTGTACCAGGCCATCCGGGTGTCGATCCAGTACTGGTGCCACTCCTTGTCCTCACCCGGCTTGACGAAGAACTCCATCTCCATCTGCTCGAACTCGCGGGTGCGGAAGATGAAGTTGCCGGGGGTGATCTCGTTGCGGAAGCTCTTGCCGATCTGGGCGATGCCGAACGGCGGCTTCTTGCGCGAGGTGGTGAGCACGTTCGCGAAGTTCACGAAGATGCCCTGCGCCGTCTCTGGCCGCAGGTAGTGCATGCCCTCCTCGGTCTCGACCGGGCCGAGGTGGGTCTTGAGCATCATGTTGAAGTCGCGCGGCTCGGTCCACTGACCGACGGTGCCGCAGTCCGGGCACACCACCAGGTCCATCGTGACGTCGTCCGGGTTGTCGAGCTTCTTCTTCTCCGCGTACGCCTCCTGCAGGTGGTCCTGGCGGTGGCGCTTGTGGCAGTTCAGGCACTCGACGAGCGGGTCGTTGAAGACGCCGACGTGGCCGGAGGCCACCCACACCTCGCGCGGCAGGATCACCGACGAGTCGAGGCCCACGACGTCGTCGCGGCTGGTGACCATGCTCCGCCACCACTGCTTCTTGATGTTCTCCTTGAGCTCGACACCGAGCGGGCCGTAGTCCCACGCGGACCTCGTACCGCCGTAGATCTCACCGCACGGGAAGACGAGTCCTCGGCGCTTGGCGAGGTTGGCAACGGTTTCGACCTTGGACTTGGGTGCCACTTGGGGAGCTCTCCATCTGGGTAATAGATGCTGCGTCACGGGGGTTTGCTGGGTACCAGCCTATCTGCCCCCGGGGGCGTGCCCAATTCAACCGTTTGACATGCATACTCGTGCATATCAAAATGGAATCGATTTGCAATAAGGCGGCAGGCGGACGACCGATCCGCGGCCGCAGACCGCCGCCACGAGAACGCCAGGAGCCCGCCGAGTGAGCATCACCGACGCCGACGACGTGCACGGCGACCCGGGCCCGCACCACCACGGCGCCACGTCCACGCCACCGGCGACACTGCCCAGCAAGGACGCGATGGCCGCGGCCGGCGACCTGCTGCGCGCCCTGGCCGCGCCGGTCCGTATCGCGATCGTGCTGCAGCTGCGCGAGACCGAGCGCTGCGTGCACGAACTGGTCGAGGCCCTCGGGGTCACCCAACCGCTGATCAGCCAGCACCTGCGGATCCTCAAGGCCGCCGGTGTGGTCCGTGGCGAGCGGACCGGTCGGGAAGTGTTCTACCGTCTCGTCGACGACCACCTGGCGCACATCGTGATCGATGCCGTCGCCCACGCCGAGGAAGGACCGAGACCGTGACAGAGAAGACCGGGCCCCGTACCCCCGTCGTCGTCGGCGTCCGCGCCACCAAGCAGCGCAGCGCAATCTCCGCGCTGCTCGACGACATCGACGAGTTCCGCTCCGCACAGGACCTGCACGACGAACTGCGCAGGCGCGGCGAGGGCATCGGGCTGACCACCGTCTACCGCACCCTCCAGACGCTCGCCGACGCCGGCACCGTCGACGTGCTGCGCACCGACACCGGCGAGTCCGTGTATCGACGCTGCTCCTCCGGGCACCACCACCACCTGGTGTGCCGCAGCTGCGGTTTCACCGTCGAGGTCGAGGGCCCGATGGTCGAGCAGTGGTCGCAGTCGATCGCCGACGAGAACGGCTTCACCGACGTCAGCCACACCGTCGAGATATTCGGCACCTGCCGCAACTGCTCCGCCTAGCGGCGCACGGCCTGACATCCCGCGATCGTCACGGACACCGCGATTGCGATCTTGACGCACTCGGCGACCTGCCGGGGAAGGACCGACGATGGTTCGTGACGTCGTGCGCCGTGCGCGCGAGCTGCTCGAGGTAGGTGATCAGGAGCAGGCGCACGCAATCCTGGCGCTGGCGCTCGATGCGCAGAGGCGTGCCGCTGAGGACCTGGAAGCAACGGCCGTGGCCGAGGCGACCGGGATGCTCGTCCGGATGGAAGCCCCGTACGAACCACTCGATGCCCTCGAGCGGCGCATCGCGAGGATGACCGAACTCACGGACGGCTTCGACGCCGACGCCGTCCGTGAGGCGCGCGCGTTCGCCGAGCTCGAGTCGATCGAGTGGGTCCACCGGCACGAGCCCGACGATGCGATCGTGCTGGTCGACGTGCTGCGAGCGGCGGAGTCGTTCGCAGCACGGCACATCGGGGACGATCAACCGCTCGGCGTGCGGCAGGCACGCGCGGAGGCAATGTTCACCGCCGAGATCCTGCGGCGCCGCCTGGGACGAGATCGCCATCGGGTGGCAGTCGGCCTCGAGACGCTGGCGCTCACGCTCACCGCGGAATCCGACGAGCGGTTGCGTCATCTGCGCATCGCCGCGCTCTACCAGGCGGCGCAGATCCGTTACGACAGCGGAGATGACCCGGAGTCCGCGATCGCACTGATGCACCGTGTGATCGCCGAGGCGGAGCCACTCCCCTCGGCGCGGCCGCTCCTGCACGCCGCATCGCTCTGCCTGGTCGACGACGAGATCGGCCGGGGAGTGCCGGTGGCGGTGGCGATTGCCCACGGCCTGCGTGCCCTGACAGTTCCCGTCGCCGATCCCGGATTCGAGGCGGCCACCGAACAGGCCCGGCATCTCGACCAGGTGCTGGACCGGCTTCCCGACACCGAGCGCGACCTTGCCGCCGTGGAACACTCCGCCGCACTGGTGGACCGCTATGCCACCTGTGCAGCCGAGGATGCGCGTGAGGCGATCCTGTGGTGGGTGCTCAGGGGTGTTCCCGAGGACGCAGGCGCGGTGACGGCGGTGGATCGACAGGTCCTCGCCCACGCCGACCACGCGTTCGGCACGGATCCGAGCCCGCTCACGGCGGCGGCACGGGCGCGCGTGGCGTCACGCCTCGCCGAGGTGACCGCACACCTCGGCGACCCTGCGGGCGCCGTGCGACTCTACGAGCGGCTCGGTGCACGATTCCCCGGGCACGAGCACGACGAGCGGCTCGTCGTGCCGCTCGCCCTCGCGATGGTCGACCGGGCGCTTCGACTCTCCGACATCGGACGACGCGACGACGCACTCGCGGCGCTGGCGCAGGTGCCGCAGCGCTACGCACCTGCCGCCGGCGTGCCCGGCGTCCCGGCCGCGATCGCCCAGGCGATGTACTGGCGGGGACGCCTGCTGCGGGAAGCAGGCGAGCTGACCGAATCTCGCCGCGTCATCCGCAACACCGTGGATCGCTCGGCCGTCGACGCCGACGCCGACGTCCGCCTGTGGGCGGCCAACTCCCTCTTCTCCGTGTGGCAGTCACCCGGGCTCGATCCGACCGAGATCGATGATGCGCTGCATCGGTTTGCGGACCTGTTCGCCGACGATCCGGACGTGCGCATCCGCCGCCTGGACGCCCGGCGCCGTCTCGTTCAGTCGACGCGCGCGGCGGAACGCGGCGAACGCGGGGTGGCGGCGACCCTGCTGCAGGGGCTGGTGGCCAGCCACGCCGACAGCGACGACCCGGACATCCGCGACACCGTCAAACTCGCGACCGAGAATCAACGGATCCTCGCGATCTCCTCCCCCACCGATGCGGCCCCCGCCTCGGCGGGAGAGGCCCGCTACCGCGATCTTCGCGAACGGCTGTACGAGGCCGACAGAGCGGTCGACGACGGGAAACCCGCGGACGCCGAAAGGATCCTCGCGGCGATCGCGGCCGACACCGGTGCGGACCCCGACGAGAACATCGTCATGCTCGGGCTCGCGGCGCTGGACGTGCTCGGAGGTCTGTTGGTCGACGCCGGGCGGTGGGAGGAGCTCGTCGCCGTCGCACGCAGCGCGGCCCTGCGCCGTCCCGGCCTCGACACCCGCGCACGCCGGGTGCACGCGCGTGGCCACCTGCGGCTCGGCATCGCGCTCGCCCGACTCGGCGAGGAGCGTGCCGCGATCGAGGCCTACGAGGCGCTCGAGCGGCTCGCCGACGGATCGACCGACGGCGACATCGTGAGCGCCCGCGAAGTGGCCGCCTACAACCGCGCCGTTCTGATCGACGATCTGGGCGAACCTGTCGCCGCGATCGCCGCCTACGACCACGTCCTCAGGATCCACGACCAATCCGTCGACTCCGCCGAACGCCGGCTCCGCCGTGTCAAGACACTGCGCAACAAGGCGCTGCTGCTGACCGGGCTCGGCCGCCTGCCCGACGCGACCCACGCCCACCGAACGATCCTGGACATCGCGGGCGCCTTTCCGGACGCCGAGATCGCCGCTCGAGGCCGCAAGTCCGCCTTCGACCTGGCGGCCTGCTACACGCGGCTCGGCCAGCATCGTGCGGCATCGGAGCTCTACACCTGGATGCGATCCGCCCGTCATCTCGGATTCACCCGCGACGAGCTCAAGAGCATCACACGCTCCGCCAAGACTGCAGCCCGCGAATCCAAGCGCGCACATCGGTGACGATGTAGATCCCGATCGCGCACTCGAGCGCGGCGACTAGGGCAGCAACCCCTGCCGACCCTGATCCGCGCCCGAGAGCACCAGCAGCAGCATCGTGGTGAGCGCCTCGTCCTCGAGCCCGGCGGCCGGGAAGGTGTAGCGCAGGATCACGTCGGCCAGCTTGCCGCGGGTGATCACGGTGATCGACCCGAACTGCATCATCGAGTTCTTCTCGGCGACCTTTTTGTGCAGCGCGGGCTTGGCCGGGCGGTCCCAGGCCAGCACCGCGGTCACCGACAGCACGTCCAGGCCGGGCGAGAGGGTCACCGCGCGCAGCGAGCACAGCGCGCCGGCGTACTCGAAACCCAGCGACCTGTCCTCGGACACCCGGACCTCGGTGAAGTGCGACAGCGCTTCCTGCGCCCGGGCCTGGAGGAGTTCGGCCGTCTCGGCGGCCACTACTTGACCCCGCCACTGTGCTTGTTCATTTGACCCCGCCAAACCGTCGGTCACGGGAGGCGTACTCCACGCAGGCCGCCCACAGGTCGCGGCGGTCGAAGTCGGGAAAGAGCTTCTCCTGGAACACCATCTCCGCGTAGGCGGACTGCCACAACAGGAAGTTCGACGTCCGCATCTCGCCCGACGGCCGCAGGAACAGATCGACGTCCGGCATGTCCGGCTCGTCGAGGTACTTCGCGACGGTCGCCTCGGTCACCTTCTCCGGGTTCAGCTGACCCGACGCCACCCGGCGCGCGATTTCCCTTGCCGCGTCGGCGATCTCGGCCCGTCCGCCGTAGTTCACGCACATCGTCAGGGTCATCACCGTGTTGTCCTGGGTGAGTTCCTCGGCGATCTCGAGTTCCTTGATGACGGAGGTCCACAGTCGCGGCCGTCGACCGGCCCAGCGCACCCGCACGCCCATCTCGTTCATCTCGTCGCGCCTGCGGCGGATCACATCGCGGTTGAAGCCCATCAGGAACTTCACCTCGTCGGGGCTGCGCTTCCAGTTCTCGGTGGAGAACGCGTACGCGGAGAGCCACTTGACGCCCACCTCGATGCACCCGCAGACCGAGTCCATCAGGACCGCCTCGCCGCGCTCGTGTCCGGCGGTGCGCGGCAGCCCGCGCTCCTGCGCCCAGCGCCCGTTGCCGTCCATCACCAGGGCGACGTGCCGCGGGATGAGTTCGGGCTGGAGGATCGGTGCCCGCGCCCCCGACGGGTGCGGGTCCGGGGGCCGGACGGCCCGGCTAGGCGTGGCTTGCGGTTCGCGTCGTCGAATCACGGTCCCCATCCTGCCCGACCGGACCAGGCGCCTGCGCCACCGGTGGCGATTCCACCGGCCCGACGACGGCCGCGGCGGGCTCCGGCTCCACCGCCGCATGCGGCCGGTGCCGTTCGATCAGCGGCAGGGTGCGCAGCTGTCGTTCCAGGTGCCACTGCAGGTGCGCGGCCACCAGACCGCTGGCCTGGCTGCGGATCGCGCCGGAGGCGTCCTCGGTGCGCGCCCAGTCGCCGCGCGCGAGGGCGTCCATCAGGTCCAGCACCCCGGGCGACGGGGTCGCCGCGCCGGGCGGGCGGCAGTGCACGCACACCGCGCCGCCCGCGGCCACGTGGAAGGCCCGGTGCGGACCCGGAGCGGCGCACCGCGCGCACTCCTCCAACGCCGGGGCCCAGCCCGCGAAACCCATGGCCCGCAACAGGAATGCGTCGAGGATCAACTCGGCTGGACGCGCCTGCTCCCCCACCGCGCGCAGGGCCCCGACGGTGAGCTGGTGCAGTCGCGGGGCCGGGGCGCGTTCCTCTCCCGCCAGGCGTTCGGCGGTCTCGAGCACCGCGCACGCGGTGGTGTACCGGCCGTAGTCGTCGACGATGTCGCCGCCGAAGGCGTCGATGGTCTGCACCTGGGTGACGATGTCGAGGTTGCGGCCCGGGTAGAGCTGCACGTCGATGTGCGCGAAGGGCTCGAGCCGGGCGCCGAACTTGGACTTGGTCCGTCGTACGCCCTTCGCCACCGCCCGCACCAGCCCGTGCTGGCGGGTGAGCAGGGTGACGATGCGGTCGGCCTCGCCCAGCTTGTGCTGGCGCAGCACCACCGCATTGTCCCGGTACAACCTCACAGACCCGATCTCCCGTCGCTTCGCTCGCCGTCCAGTCTCCCACGGTGCGGCGACGCTCCCGTGCCCGCGAGGCGGCCGGGTCGCGCGTCCCGCGCCGGCACCGTCGCGTCGGTTCACCGCGCGCGGACCTCCCCGGTCTGCCAAGCTCGACTATGGCCTCGAGACGGATTCTCGTGTTGGCATGCGTTCTCGCACTCCTGTCCGCGTGCGGGTCGAACAATCCGTCCTCCCCCGGCATCGCCTCCACGACCACCACCGTCCGGACCACCGCGGCCTCCGCCGATCCGGCCCAGGCCGACGCGGTGATGGAGATCGTGCGCGACGCCATGTCGCAGGCCCACCTGAAGTCGGCGATCGTGCGGGTCACGATGGACGACAAGGAGATCGTCACCGCGGCGCTCGGCGAGTCGATGACCGGCGTCCCCGCCACCACCGACATGCACTTCCGCAACGGCGCGGTGGCCATCTCGTACGTCTCGACGCTGCTGCTCCAGCTCGTCGACGAGAAGCGGGTGAGCCTCGACGACAAGGTGTCGACCTGGCTGCCCGACATCCCGAACTCCGACCGGGTGACGCTCGGCCAGCTCGCCCAGATGACCTCGGGCTACGTCGACTACGTCATCGGCAACACCGAGTTCGRCGCCGCGATCTACGCGGACCCCTTCCGCAACTGGACGCCCGAGGAACTCATCTCCTACGGCGTGAACAAGCCGCTGCTCTACGAGCCCGGCACCAACTGGAACTACGCGCACACCAACTACGTCATCCTCGGCCTGGCCCTCGAGAAGATCACCGGTCAGCCGATGACGCAGCTGATGCAGGAGAAGGTGCTCGGGCCGCTGCGGCTGGCGAACACCACCGATCCGGGGACGGCGGCGATCCCCGAGCCCGTCCTGCACGCGTTCAGCTCCGAACGCCGCGAGGCCCTGCAGATCCCCTCCGGCGTGCCGTTTTACGAGGAGTCCAGCTTCTGGAACCCGTCGTGGACCATCACCCACGGCGCCATCCAGACCAGCAACATCTACGACCTGCACGCCACCGCGATCGCGATCGGCACCGGCAAGCTCCTCTCGCCGGAGTCGTACCAGGCGATGGTGTCGACGGCGCTGCGCGGCAAGACCACCACGCTGCCGGGGTGCACCACCTGCTTCGAGCAGAACATCGGCTACACGTACGGGCTCGGACTCGTCATCACCGGCGACTGGCTGATGCAGAACCCCCTGTTCAGCGGCTACTCGGCGGCCGAGGCCTACCTGCCGTCGAAGAAGATCGCGATCGCCGTCGCCACCACCTACGACCAGGCCGCCTTCGACGACACCGGCGCCTACACGAACGAGGCCGACTTGCTGTTCCGCAAGATCGGCGCCCAGCTCGCGCCCGACGACGCCCCGCCCATGCCGCCCGCCAAGTAGCCGTCCCCGCCCCAAGTACCGGCGTCCCCGGCCCAAGTACCGGCGTCCCCAATGTCACATCGGGGACCCAATGGGTAACCGATGTGACATTGGGGAAGTCACATGCCGCAGCTCATTCGGAGAACTGTTCGCGCAGCGTGAGCTTCTTGAACTTGCCGGTGGCCGTCCTCGGAATGGTGGAGACGATCTCGAACCGCTCCGGCAGCTGCCACCGCGCGAACTCGGTCGACAGGTGCTCGCGCAACTGCTCCGGGTCCGCGGTCATGCCGCCCCGGAGCACGAGTACCGCCAGTGGACGCTCGCCCCAACGGGGGTCGGGTACGGCGATCACCGCGGCCTCGGCCACCGACGGGTGCGCCATGAGGTGGTTCTCGAGGTCGACCGAGGAGATCCACTCGCCGCCGGACTTGACCAGGTCCTTGGAGCGATCGCAGATCCGGATGCAGCCGCGGTGGTCGATGCGGACGATGTCTCCGGTACGGAACCAGCCGTCGGCGGTGAAACTGTCGGCGCCCTTGCCGTTGTGGTAGGCCGCGGCCACCCACGGACCGCGCACCTCCAGCTCGCCCATGGCCCGGTCGTCCCACTCGATGAACCCGTCGTCCTCGCTGCGGGCCCGGATGTCGACGAACGGCATGGCGACACCCTGCCTTGCCCGGAAGGCGTACTTCTCGTCGGCTTCGCTCTCCCGAAGATCCACGGGGAGCCGGCTAACCGTGCCCAGCGGTGCGGTCTCCGTCATTCCCCACGCCTGGACGACCGTCAGGCCGTGCCGGTCGTACCCCTCGAGCAGGCTGCGCGACACCGCCGCCCCGCCGACGATCAGCCGATCGAGGTGGCCCAGCTCCCAGCGCTGCGGCTGCGCGTCGAGCGCGTCGAGCATCGCCATCCACACCGTGGGCACCCCGGCCGTCATGGTGACCTTCTCCGTGGCGATCAGGTCCAGCACGCTCACCGGATCCAGCTTCGGCCCGGGCAGCACCAGCCGCGCCCCGAGCAGCGCAGCGGCATAGGGCAGACCCCAGGCGTTGGCGTGGAACATGGGCACGACCGGCATCAGTGTGTCCTGTTTCGACACCCCCAACGAATCGGGCAGTGCCGCGGTCAGCGAATGGAGTACCAGCGCCCGGTGCGAGTACACCACGCCCTTGGGTCGTCCGGTGGTTCCGGACGTGTAACACATTGCGCCGGCACGCCCTTCGTCGAGAACCGGCCACTCCATCGGCTCGGCGGCACCGATCAGGGCCTCGTAGTCGAGGGTCCCGTCGGGTGCCGCATCGCTGTGCGCGACGACGATGACGTGCTCGAACTGGTGCGCATGACGGAAGGTGTCCAGCACCTCGAGCAGCGATTCGTCGACCACGATCACCCGGTCCTGCGCGTCGCCGACGATGAATCCGAGCTCGTCGGCGTGCAACCGTGGGTTGAGGGTGTGCACCACCGCCCCCATCGCCGGGACCGCGAAGTACATCTCGAGATGCTCGGCCTGATTCCACAACAGCGTCGCCACCCGGTCACCGTCGGCGACACCGAGCCCCGCCAACGCGGTGGCGAGCCGACGCGACCGCCGCGCGCACGCCCCGAGGGTGGTCCGGGCGATGCTGCCGTCGGGGCGACGGGAGACGACCTCCTTGCCACTGTGGAATCGCTCGGCACGCTCGACCACCGCGGTCAGCGTCAGCTGGTAGTCATCCATGGTCAGGCCGTTGATCACGTAACACTCCTGGGTAGGGGAAGAATTCGGCGAACGCGGTCACGCACGGACCGGGCGCGGGGGCGGCTACCGGCGGGGGCCACGGACAGTGTCCGCGACCCCCGCTCGACTGGGGGCGCCGTCGAAGGGTCAGGCGTGGTGGGTGAAGCCGACCTGGCCCGGGCGGCGGTTCGGCGCGTAACCGAGCTTCGCCAGGGTCTCGTCGGCGTCGGCGTAGGTCTCACCGATCTTGTAGATGTCGCGGGCGTCCTTTCCGGTGGCGACCTCGCGTCCGAGTTCACCGGCGATCCGGACCAACTGCTGGATCTGCTGAACCGAGGTCATCTTCTCGCCCTTGCGGCCCCAGATGGTGTCCTCGTTACCGCAGCGGGTGTGCAGGCCCATCGCGATCGCCATCGTGTTGACGGGCAGCACGCTGCGCATGAGGGACTCCAGGGTCAGGGCCGCTCCGTCCGGGACGCGCTGGATGAAGTTCATGATGTTGTACGGGTTCGGTCCCTCCATGCCGCCGCCGATGCCGGTCCAGGTCACATTCAGCGGACCGGTGTAGACGCCGCGGCGGATGAGACGCTCGACGCTCTCGAGGCCGGTGATTCCGGTCAGCGCGAACAGGGGCTGGATGCCGGCGGCCTGTAGGCGACGCAGGTGCTCCTCAACCCAGGCCGGTCCGGCCGGGATCGTCATCTCCCGGTACGTCTCCTGCAGTTCCGGACGTGCCAGGGACGTGCCCGCGATGTCGTCCGCGGTCAACAGCTCCGCGATGTTCATCTGGCTGGTGTTGATCGCGATCGTGACCTGGTCCGGCTTGGGGTCGAGCTCGGCGAGCATGTGCCGGGTGTCATCGGAGAGCCACTTGGCTTCGGCGCCTTCACCTTCCGGCGCGAACGAGATCGAGCCTCCGACCTGCAGGACCATCTCCGGGACGGCCTCGCGCAGCCGACCGAGCAGCTCGTTGAACTTCGAGAGCCGCTTGCTGCCCTTGCCGTCGAGCTCACGGACGTGGATGTGCAGCACCGACGCGCCGGCCTCGTAGCAGTCCACCGCCTGCTGGACGTGCTCGTCCATCGTCAGCGGCAGGTCCTCGCGGAAGTCGTTGGGCTCCCATTCGGGGCCGTACGGTGCTGCGGTGATGACCAGCTTGTCCTGGTTCTCCGGGAAGAGTGCATCGTCGTGGAAGTGCATGGTGTTGCTCCTGTCGGGTGTGTTGAAAAGCGTTGCCGAGGCAAGGTTTTTGACGGAATCGCGGTGGGCGCCGGTCAGATGACGGCGCCGCCGTTGGGGCTGATGACCTGACCGACGAGGTAGTGGGTCTCGCCGGCGAGGTAGACGGCAAGGGAGGCGTACTCCTCGGGAGTGCCGAGTCGGCCCACCGGAATGATCTGGTACAGGTTGCGCTTCTGCTCTTCGGTCGCGTTGTCGAGGTACGCCTGGAACGGGGGCGTCAAGACTCCGCCGCAGGCGATGGCGTTGACGTAGATGCCGGCGCCCGCAACGTCGAGGGCAACGGTCTTGGTCAGGCTCACGACGGCGGCCTTGGCGGCCGAGTAGCCGGGGCTGTGCGTGCTCGCGGTAGAGGTGCCGGCGATCGACGCGATGTTGACGATGCGGCCGTAACCCTGGGGCTCCATGAACTTCAAAGCCTCACGGGTGCAGTAGAAGACGCCGTGAACGTTGACGTCCCACCACTTGAGCCAGTCCTCGTCGGTGAGGCTGCTGGTGATGCCCATGGACTGGCGCTCCATGGACGTGGTGACGTAGGCGTAGTGCCGCGCGCGCCGCGCCTCGTCGGCGGGCAGGTTCGGCACTCGCGCTGCGTTGTTGACCAGGATGTGGACGGTCCCGAACTGCTCGGCAGCCCGGGCGAACATCTCGACCACCTGCTCCTTGGACGAGACGTCGCAGCGCATCGCCAGGCACTTGCGCCCCAATGCCTCGACCTCGGCGGAGACCTCAGCCAGCTTGTCCTCTTGAAGGTCGCACAGGACGAGATCCGCGCCCTCTCGTGCCATGGCGAGGGCAATCGACCTGCCCAGGCCCTGCGCCGCTCCGGTGACCACGGCAACCTTGTCGAGTAGCTGCTGCATTTCTCTGATCTCCTTCAATGAATGGGATGACAGGGCCGTCACGACGCTCAGACGGCCGACGGAATCGGATGAGCGGGGATCTAGCCCTGGGCCACGAGCGTGTCTGTGGAGACATGCGATGCCTCGCCGGAAGCCTTCGACTCCACCGAGGCAAGCTGGCGGAGGCCGGCCGGGTAGAGCTTCATGCCAAGGCCCAGGACCACGATCGACACGACGGATGCGAGTGGGACCCACTGCAACGCACCGAGCAGACCCAGTCGATCGGACAGCAGTCCGACGACGAACGGCCCGAGGGCCAGCCCGAAGACGTTGTTCGCGAGTACGCCCACACCGAGGGCCGAGGCCCGGATCGACGAGTGGGACAGGCTGGCGACGACCGCCGTTGTGGCACCGGAGAATCCGGAGCAGAAGAACGCCCCGACACCGATCAACACCATCTGTACGGGCCCGTTCGCGAGCTGGAATCCCACCATCAGGCACACCATCGCGATGGCGGCGAACGCGATCGCCGCACTCCACCGGCGTTCGGGTCGCCGGCGTCCCATCCGGTCGGCAGCGATGCCACAGAGCACCGTTCCAGCGCCGATCAAGAGCACGAAGACCGATGCCGCCAGCCCGGCATCCGCGGCCGCCATGTCGTGGTAGCGGTTGAAGTAGCTGGGCAGCCAGGCGAGCAGCACACCCGAGACGAAGAACTGGATTCCGGCGCCGACGTATGCACAGGTCAGAGAGGCGTTCGTGAGCAGGCTCGAAATCGGGGCGCGTCCACTCCCGGAGGCGGGCGCCCCTGAGATCGGCCGGTCGGTGGCATGACGCGCCAGCCGCTGCTCATTGACGAGGATCCGGAACAGGATGATCAGACACAGACCGAAGGCCGCCATGACCAGGAAGGCCGCGCGCCAACCGAGTCGATCCGCGAGCACGCCGCCGAGCGCGACACCGACGACCGAGCCGAAGAACGCCGCACCGAGAATGGCGCCACTGAGCGAGGCATGCAGGCGCGGGGCAAAGACTCCCAGCATGACGGCCATGCCCACGCTCGCGTAGGCGGCCTCGCCGAACCCGAGCAGGAATCGTGCGCCGAGCAGCTGGGAGTAGTTCCCCGCCGCGGCGCACAGGACGGTCGCGACACTCCACAGGACTGCCATGAGGACCACACTGCGGACGCGACCCCAACGGTCGGCGAGCAGTGACATCGGCAGCGCCAACACACCGACCATCAGGGCGACGACGCTGGTCAGGGCCGCGAGTTGCGAATCCGACAGATCCCACTCCGCTTTCAGCACGGGGAAGACGGAACTGAGTACCTGCCGGGACATGTAGTCCGACATCATCAGCCCGAAGATCAGGGTGAAGACCACCCACGGAAAGATCTTCGAGGGTGCGCCTACGCCGGGGACCTCTCGGGGTGGCGTTGACGCCGGGGATTCCAGTTCCATGCGAATTCCTGTTCGTGAAGGGCGCGTTGGGGCGACGCGTCTCGGATATGACCGGTTCGGAAAGCTCGCTGCGGTCCTGAACCAAGGTGTGAACTGCACAAAGGACATGCGTCGATGCGGCGGCGCCCTGATTCGAAGGCGCCGCATCAAGTCCTGACAGGGCATGCGACGGCCGGGGATTGCCCAGCGGAGCCACCGCGCGGACGGATGCGACCAAGCGCGGTGACTCATGTCACGCTATACGCATTGGGGCAAGATCACTTGGCCCATTGGGACACATTCTTTGGCAGCTTGGGACAGGGGCAATCGATGACGGTGCAGAAGGTACGGAGTTCGGCCCTGACCGGGTACGTCGAGTTGACCCAGTCCCTAGGCTCGGACCCCGATCTGTTCATGCGTGCGGTGGGCATCGACCCGACCGCCCTGGCCGTCCCGAACACGTGGCTTCCCGCGGAGCGCGTCGACGAACTGCTCGAGCGCACCGCCGAGGCAACGTCCTGCATGGACTTCGCGGTCAGGATGGCGGACGGACGGGGCGTGTCGATACTCGGGGCAGTCGGTTTGGCGGCCCGGGAAGAGCCGGACGTCCGCAGCGCGATCGCGCTCATACTTCGCCACATGCGGGTACACAACGAGGCGATCCAGATTCGGCTCGTGGAGTTGAACGGGCTTGCCTCACTGCGGATCGAGCCCGCGCCCGGGATGACACTCGGTCGCCAGTCCATCGAACTGGTCGTCGCGTCGTTGGCCCGGATCCTCAGCGCGTTCCTTCCGGACGGTTGGCGGCCGCTGTCCACGTGCTTCGTCCACGACGCGCCGGCCACACTCGACGTCCATCACCGTGCGTTCGGGACGGGCATCGCGTACGAACGGGACTTCAACGGGTTTGTGCTCTACTCGAGCGACCTGGACTCCGTCAACCCGTTGTCGGACCCAATGTTCCAGCCCTACGCGAGGCAGTACCTGGACCTGCTCGCGCCGCCGGAGGATGCCTCCGCCGTCGGACGGGTGCGCGAGATGATCGAGGCGCTCCTGCCGGGCGGAAAGTGCACCGCGGCCCGGATAGCGCGCAGCCTCGGGATGGACCGGCGAACCCTGCACAGACACCTGTCCCAGGCGGGCGAAAACTACTCGTCCGTGGTCGATTCCGTGCGCGCAGATCTCGCGCGGCGGTACGTCACGCGCGGGAACCGGAACCTCACCGACATCGCGGGCGAACTCGGCTTCTCGGACCTGAGTGCCTTCTCGCGCTGGTTCCGCCGACAGTTCGGCATGAGTCCGACCGCATGGGCAGCCCGGGAACGCGAACTCGGCACGCGGTCGCCAGGAGACCCTCCGGCGAGGTAGCACCCCGGCCGGATCCCCCGCGTCTCGCGCGAAAACCGGCACGGCCAACCGCCGCCGGCGCTACTGTTCGTTCGAACGAACAGGACGGAGACACCCGGTGACCACTCACGCCGAAGACACCCGCGAGCTGGGGCTCGAGGACACCGCCGCGGCACTGGCGAACGGAACGACCAGTTCCGTCGACCTGGTCCGGCGCAGCCTCGACACCGCCGAGGCCAGCCAGCCGAGCCTCAACGCCTTCCGGATACTCCGGCGCGAGGCCGCCCTCGCCGAGGCCGCCGAGGCGGACCGCCGCCTGGCCGCGGGCGAACGCGCGCCGCTGCTCGGCGTGCCGATCGCGGTCAAGGACGACGTGGACGTCGCGGGCGAACCCACCGCATTCGGCTGCCCCGGCGAGTTCCCCGCCAAGACCGCTGACTCCGAGGTGGTACGTCGGTTGCGCGCGGCCGGAGCCGTCATCGTCGGCAAGACCAACAGCCCCGAACTGGGCCAGTTCCCGTTGACCGGCGGCAGCTTCGGACATACCCGCAACCCGTGGGCGGCCGACCGGACGCCCGGCGGCTCCTCGGGCGGCAGCGCCGCGGCCGTCGCCGCCGGACTGGTGCCCGCCGCGCTCGGCTCCGACGGCGCCGGGTCAGTGCGGATCCCCGCGTCGTGGACCAACCTGGTCGGGATCAAGCCGCAGCGCGGCCGGGTCTCCACCTGGCCGGAGCCCGAGGCCTTCTACGGACTGACCGTGATCGGCCCGCTGGCCCGCACCGTCGCGGACGCGGCACTGCTGCTGGACCTGGTTTCCGGCTCGCACGAGGGCGACCTGCACCAGCCGCCGCCGGTGACCGTGCGGGACGCCGTCGACCGCGAGCCCGGCCGGCTGCGGATCGCGCTGTCGCTGAAGATCCCCTACACCGCGACCCCTCGCACGCTGGACCCCGAGATCAAGGACGCCGTCGGCACGACCGCACACACACTCCGCAAGCTCGGCCACGAGGTGGTGGTCGCCGACCCCGCCTACGGCATCCTGCTGGGCCTGAACTTCCTGCCCCGCTCGATGGCCGGGATCGAACAGTGGCGCGCGGGACTGCCGGATCCCTCCCTGGTCGACCCGCGCACCCAGGCCAACGCCCGCACCGGCCGACTGCTCGGCGGGCTGCCGCTGCGCGCGTCGCGGGCCGCCGAGCCGCGGATGCGCAGGCGGATCGGCGCCGTCTTCAACGACTTCGACGTGATCCTCGCGCCCAGCACCGCCACCCCGCCGCCGCCGGTCGACGCCATCGACGGGATCGGGCATTTCGAGACCGACAAGGTGATCACCGCGGCYTGCCCGTACACCTGGCCGTGGAATCTGCTCGGCTGGCCGAGCGTCAACGTGCCGGCCGGGTTCACCTCGAACGGGCTGCCGGTCGGCGTGCAGCTGATGGGCCACCATGACACCGAGCCGATGCTGGTGTCGTTGGCCGCGCAGCTCGAACGCGAACTACGGTGGGACCGTGAACGTCCCGAGCAGTGGTGGTGAAGTGAGTGGTGGTGAAGTGACCGAGCGGGCACCCGCGCGGGATCGAATTCTCGCGGCGGTGCTGCACGTGATCGGCACGGACGGCATCGCCGCCGTGACGAACCGGCGGATCGCCGCGCAGGCGCAGGTGTCGCTCGGCTCGATCACCTACCACTTCCCCAGCCAGACGGACATGCTGCGCGACGCCCTGCTCGGCTTCGTCACCGAGGAGACGGCGCGGCTGACCGAGTTGGCGGAGCAGTACCGCGACCACGGACTGAGCGTGCAGGACGCGGCCTCGCTCACCGAGCAGGTGGTCCGCGACCTCGGCTGGGCCGCCGAGCGGGTGGCCCCGTTCGAGCTGTACATCCAGGCCGGCCGCGACCCGGCGCTGCAGGAGGCCGCGAGCGAGTGCTTCGCCGCCTACGACACCCTCACCGTCACCATCCTCGAGGCGCTGGGCGTGCCGAACGCGGCGATGCTGGCCCCGACACTGGTCGCCACGATCGCCGGCCTGCAGCTGCGCCGCCTGGCGACCGGCGGCGCGGGCACCGACGTCTCCACCGCGATCCTGCTGCTGGTCGGCGGGGCGCAGGCGTGAGGCGGGCAACCGCCTCCTACGGTTCGAACATCAGCAGCGGTTTGCCCCCGTGTTCGGGAGCTTCGGCCAAATAGACGGCTTCGCTGAACTTTTCGACGGGGATCGGCTGGCCCTCCGGCACGCGCAACACTCCGCTGTCCGCGAGCTGAACTGTCCGGTCGATCGCCGCAGCCATCCGATCCTTCGGGGTCTCGGCGAACCAGCGGAACAGCCAAAACCCGCGAACTATCTTTGTTTCGTAGATCAGCGAACGCGCGAAGATCGGGATGGTGAGTTTGTCGGGATCGGTTTGGCGGTGCGTGGACAGCGCACCGTAGACGACCAGCTCACCGTGCGGTGCCAGCGCACGCGACACGTCGGCACCCACCTGACCGCTGACACAGTCGATCGCCTTGGACACGCCGTCGTGGCCTGCGATGTCGGCCACCCGTTCGCGCAGGTCCTCGTCCTCCGTGCAGATCACCGCGGTGCCTCCCAGCGCGAGGATGCCCTCGACAGCGGATCGACGGCGGACCACGTTGAGGGTCTTGAAGCCGACATGCGCCCCGAGTTGGATGACCGACTGACCCACGGTTGAACCGGCCGCCGTCTGCAGGAGCCATTCGCCCGGTCGAACATCGAGCTCGTCACCGGTCAAGATCACGGCGGCGAGAGGATTGGCGAGAATCTGGGCGGCCGTGGAATCGCTCATGCCGGCGGGAACCGGCAAGACCCGCCCGGCATCGGCGACGACATACTCCTGCCACGTGCCCGTGACTCCGATCGTGATGACGCGTTGCCCGACGGTCAGACCGTCTGTGCCGCTACCGAGTTCGTCGATCACACCGACGGATTCGATGCCGGGCACGGTCGGGAACTCCGGGGTGAATCCGTACCTCCCGCGGATGGTGTGCAGATCGCTGGCATGGACAGGTACAGCTGTCACCCGGATCCGGACCTGACCGGGACCGGGATCCGGTAGTGGGCGGGTCCGCAGGTGCAGGACCTCGGACGGTTCGCCCAAGTTGTCGGCTACGACAGACCGCATCGTTCGCATCGTCATGACGCTCCTTCGGTCGGGTCTTGCAGTGGTGATCGATCTCGAGGCTCCGACCCGTCTGGGCGGTGTCAACGAGAACGTGGCCGAGCGGGGACGCCCAGGAGGTTGAATCCGTATCGTCACGATGCCTTCGTGGCTCGGGAGCACGCCCCGACACCAGTCGAAGTTCGTTGCTGTCGCGCGCAGCCCGCATCGGTGAAGCTAGGGGGTTCGTCGTGGGGAGGGCGATGCCGAACCATCCACGCGAGCGGATCTGCCGGCTTGGCTCACCCCACATTTCCGGGGATTGCAGTGAGTTCGAGGGCGGCATTGAAGCAGAGCCCACTCACGCCTGCGGGTCCCGAATAGAAACCCGGGAGGGCGGGACCGTATCCGACATAACCGCCAGGGTGGGTGACGACACCCAATCCTGGCGCTACCACGGCGGTCCCTATCCCCGCCGTCGCGAACACCGCGCACGTCCATGCGGGGTCCCTGGCATCGTCGAGGTACAAGGAGCCCTGGACGCCGGGGGCCGGGTCGCCGCTTATCAACACCGGGTCGGCTGATGCGGGCCCCGACGAGAGGGCGATCGCTGCTGCAAGGCTGAGGGAAACACCGACGGCTCGCCACGTGCTGTTCATGATTCGATCCCTTCTGATGTCAGCCCAGGAGTTCGGCCGCCCGAACGGCTGGCACATCCCGCCGGACCCTATGGGAGCGTGGTGATCTGAAGGGCGGTCCGGAGACCGCCGGGGTGAAGATGCGGTGGACCGGATGCAGTCTCACTGATTCGAGGTCCGCTCGATCCACATGCCAAGGGCGCTCAGAGTTTGTAACCGATCGTGCGGAGCAGTGCCTTGCGGTCTGCGACATCGCCGTTCGTCTCCACGCCTGCAGGTGCGTACCCGTCGATCACACCGACAATGCCCCGGCCGAGCTCCGTCTCGGCCACGATGACCTCGACGGGGTTGGCCGTAGCGCAGAAGATGCCGCACACCTCTGGTACCTGCTTCAGCGTGTTCAGGATGTTCACCGGATAGCCTTCCTCGACGAACACGAAGAACGAGTGGCCCGCGCCGACCGTGAGTGCGTTGCGCGTGGCCAACTCGACGAGGCGGTCGTCGTTGCCCGAGCAGCGCACGAGGCGAGGGCCCGAAGCTTCGCAGAACGCCACACCGAACCGGAGATGGGGACTCACTCCAGCCAGCGCTTCGTGCAGGTCCTCGACGGTCTTGATGAAGTGCGCCTGCCCGACGACAACGTTCATGTCGTCGGGCTTGTCGACCGCCACGATGTGCAACTCCACGATTGCCTCCTCGGTTGCTGCGACTGTGCAGGCCACCGTCGAAATAAGTCTGCCTCGCTCCGGTAACGACGGCAACGACTCCACGTGTTCTCCGTCCGTCAGGCTTGAGGTGCTGCGGTGCGCAACGGCGCTGCAGGCAGTCATGACGCCGGACTCCCAACGACGTGCAGATCGGGTTGGTCGGCGTTCAGGCGGTTCAGAGTCCGGGCGACTGCCTCCCGAGCAGGCGTTTGCTCATCCGATCCGATCGCGGCTTCGACGACGGTTCGAACGGGGAGTCGGCGGCACAGGTCCGCGACCGCTTCTTCGATTTCTGCGTCCGCGGTGCGTCCGGTGGCCCACGCGCAGGCGAGCACTGCGATGTCGTGAAGCTGGCTGGAGTCTCTCGCGAGGAGCGCAAAGGGCAGGAGGTCGTCGAAGACCGCTCGCAGGGTTTTGATCGGGGATTCCTCGGCTGCCTGAAGCGGGAGGAGATCGGCGAGGGCGCGCGCGTTGGTGAGGACCATCTGTGCTGTCCACATCTCCGGGTCTGGTTGCGCCAGTGTGAGTGTCGTGCCGTCTGTGCAGTCGATGGCTGATGCGGTCCAGGCGCCGGCGTCGTGGCGAAGGGTGCCGTTGCCGCGGACGTCGTCCAAGACTGCGAATGCCAGGAGACTGCCGGTAGCGAGCGCGTGTTCGCTTGCCTGGACGATGCACTCCTGGAGCGTGAGGTGGTGCCGTGACGGCAGAACGACGATCCCGTTGCATGTGCAGTTGACGGCCGCGATGCGGCGTCCGCCGCGGTAGACGGTCAGTTCGGTCAGGTCGGCCTGCCGTTGCTCAGTCAGGATGACAGTGATCTCGGGGACCTGCGAGGCAAGGGCTTTCACCGCTCGCGCGGAACTGCCGTCGGCTGCCACGGTGTAGCGGGCTTCGAGGAAGCCGGCTTCGGTCGTTGCCAGCGTTGGTCCCGTGACCCTGGGCAGTTCTCCCTCGAACTGCCGAACGGTGCGGAGCGGGCTCGGGCCTGTTCGTTGTTGGGGGGCGATCACAGTGTCGATGGGAAGCGGCGGCGTGCCGGGTGGGCGTCCCAACTCCTCGGACTCGAGGACCAGGACCAGCTCCGACACCGAGGACCGTGGCCCGGTGATGACGATCTGGCTTCGCGTATTGGATTTCAATGGTCTCTCCTGGTGACTATTCGGCGGCGGGTGTGAGCGCAGCGGTGCTGGCAAGGACACGGCCGAGCCAGTCGCTGCGGGTCTGCCGGGCGGTCCGGGAGAGCGCGGCGTGCGAGAAGAGGGCGTCGAAGCCGTGGAATCCGCCGGCCCAGACCTGCAGCTCGGCCTGCCCTCCGGCAGCCCAGATTCGTGACGCGTAGGCGACGACCTCGTCTCGGAAGACCTCGGCCGAGCCTGCATCGAGATAGGTAGTCGGCAGGCCGGAAAGGTCCTCGGCGATCGCGGGCGACACACAACCCGGGACAGGTCCGTCGCCGAAATCCTCGAGGACCGAGCTCCACCCGAAAGCGTTCGCATCGCGCGACCAGACAGCCGGTCCGTCGAACTGGTGGCTCGAGGTCGTGTCGTTTCGATGGTCGAGCATCGGAGAGATCAGGACCTGCGCGGCGAGGGCGGGTCCCCTGCGCTCGCGTGCGAGAAGGGTGGTGCCAGCGGCAAGTCCGCCCCCGGCGCTGGTACCGGCGATCACGAGCTTGCTCGGGTCGATGCCGAGATCTCCGGCATGCTCTGCGGTCCAGACCAGGCCTGCGTAGCAGTCCTCGACGAGCGTCGTGCCGGAGAAGTCTGGTGCCAGCCGGTAGTCGACGGAGACGACGACCGCACCGAACCTGGCCAKCCAGTCGAGCGGAATGTCGATCTGGGAGTAGCGGTCACCCATGATCATTCCTCCGCCGTGCAGCCAGTAGATGCAGGGCGCGTGGCCGGCGGTGAGATCGGCGCCCGCGGGGCGGAGGACGGTGACCGGGATCTGGGTGCCGTCGAAGCTGGCGATCGAAATTTCCTGACGRTCGACGGTGTGGCCGGCCACGGCCGCTTCGACGGGAACGGTCGCGTAGGGGCGGATCGTCTCGAGGGTCTGCTCGTCCAGCGGGGGTGTTTCCGGCATGGAGGAGACCAGGTCCTGGAGTTCGGGGTCGAGGGCGGGGCGGGCGGGGATCATGTCAGTTCCTTTGGGTGCGTGGGTTGGCTCGCGTCGTGGCCGTTGAGTGCGGAAGGGTGCGGTGTGGTGTGGTGTCGGGACCTCACCGCCGATGGGGGGCGTCGTTGAACCACGACGTCTGGGGTGTGGATCAGTAGTTGGCCCTTCCGCGGACGGCGATGAGGTCGTCGTAGGTCGGCTCGCCGGCCAGGATGTTGGCGAACTGTGCGACGATCGCCTGTGCCGCCTCACCGGCGAAGATCCGGTGGTGGTCCTCCTCAGTCGTCCAGCCCTCCTGGACCGTGACGACGTCAGGGTTGGTGGCCGAGCGGCTCACCAGGTACACCACACACCATTCGGTGGCTCCCGGGTTGCCCTCGTCGAGGCCCGTCAGCAGGAGCTCGACCAGCTGGTCGCCCATGCCCGGCTTGGCAGTCATCGTGCAGGTGAATCCGTAGTTTGCGTTCATGGCTCAATCAAGCCAGCGCACATGAAGATCCTGTAGACCGATGCTCTCCACCGCTTGCCAATTCCTACGGCACTTCAGGCGGGCCGATCGTTCGCCCACGCGGCGGTGGTCGTGACGCGGGTCGACATACATGACCCGGGCGGCTGTCTCGGTGATCTGCGACGTCATCGGTCGGCGAATCGCGACGGCGGTTGATGGGGAGCAGCAGGGCCGGCAGAGGAATAGGCAAGCCTCCGAGCGCATCGGTCTACAGCGGCGGAGTTTCGTCTCTTTGAATGGAGATCACTCAACGCCATCCCTATTCGAAGCGGAGCCTCTCATGCAGATCGCAGTCATCACCGGGTCCAGCGCCGGCATCGGCCAGGCCACGGCCCGCGAGCTTGCCAGGCAGGGCATCGGGGTCATCACGACCTACCGGTCCCACAAGAGCGAGGGCGACGAAACCGTCGCGAGGATCGAGGCCGAGGGCGGCGCCGCGGTAGCGCTCCCGCTGGACCTGACCGCCATGTCCAGCATCGACGAGTTCGTCGCCCGGGCGAAGGTTGAAGTGGCATCCCGCTGGTCGGCGTCCGAGGTGGACTACTTGGTCAACAACGCAGGCGTCGGTGGTGCCGCGATGTTCGACGACATCACGGAGGAAACCTTCGACACCTTCCACAACGTGTTGTTCAAGGGCCCGTACTTCCTGACGCAGAAGCTGCTTCCGGTGCTCGCCGACGGCGGCGCAATCGTCAACACTGGTAGCACCGCGGCGCTCCCCAATCGAGTTACCCCTGGCTACTCCGCCTACGCCGCACAGAAGAGCGCGCTACACACCGTCACCGCCTTCTGGGCGAAAGAGCTCGCTGAGCGGGGAATCCGCGTCAACACGGTCGCGCCGGGAACCACGAGGACACGAATTGACGGCGATGCCTTCACGAAGATGCCGGAGATGCTCTCGGCCCTCGGCCAGGCGGTCGCGCTGGGACGGGTCGGCGAGCCCGAGGACGTCGCGAAGGTCATCGCGTTCCTTCTGAGCGACGCGGCTGCGTGGATCACCGGGCAGGTGCTCGAGGTTTCCGGCGGCGAGCGGCTCTGAAGGTCGCCTGGCCCCCAGAGCCCCGCCACGAATTGGCCACCGGATGCGATTGCCCGAGCGGAACATCGGCTGCCCGGCGTCGAACTCGATCGCCCTATGATCGGTTCACCACGGGCTTCGAGAACAGGAGCATCAGGTGAGCATCGAAGAGATCCGCAGTCTGATCACCATTCATGCGCACAGGGAAGACCTGGGGCTTTCCGGGGTCCGGATCAACAAGATCACCGATCCCACGCAACCGACTCCCTCGATCGCGGAGCCAATTCTCGCGTTCTCGATGCAGGGTGCGAAGCGGATCGCGCTCGGCGACAGCGTCTATGACCAGGTACCCGGGACCTTCATGACCGTTGCGGTCGATCTCCCGATCACTGGCCACTACGTTCAGGCGTCCCGTGCCGAGCCCTACCTCGGGTTCGCACTCGAACTTCGTTCGTCGTCGATCGCCGAACTACTCGTAGGGGCGGCCTCTGGCCTGCCCGGGATCCAAGCCCCCACTCCTCCCGGTCTCTCGATCAACCGAGCGACCCCGGAAATGCTCGACGCGATCGCGCGACTGCTTGCGTTGATCGAACGGCCGACGGACGCACCGGTTCTCGCACCACTGCTCGAGCGCGAGATCCTCTGGCGCGTGCTGTCCGGCCCTGCCGGACCGGCGGTGCGTCAGATCGGCCTCGGGGACAGCAGCCTGACCTACATCGGTCGGGCCATCCGGCACCTGCGTTCCAACGCGTTCGAACCGATCCAAGTCGAGGAGTTGGCACAGCTGAGCGGGATGGGTGTCTCGTCGTTTCACAAGCAGTTCCGCGCGGTGACCGAGATGAGCCCGATTCAGTACCAGAAGCGAATTCGCCTCCAAGAAGCACGACTTCGACTTTTCAACAGTCCGCACGACATTGCGGCGGTAGGCCATTCCGTTGGCTACGGCAGCGCTTCTCAGTTCAGCCGGGAGTACCGCCGTGAGTTCGGTGTCACGCCGAGTGCCGACGCCTCGAGAATGCGTCAGGAGGGCCAGGCCTGACCTGGGCTCACGGGGTGCCCGGGCAGCGCTTCCGGAGCGGGGGGCGTGTGGGGGGCGGTGCGGTCTGGCGACTGTTCGGGATTAGCCGTGGGTGACGTGACGGTGACGTGACCGACTGTCGGCATGGGCGCGGGGACGCTCCGGTCAGGGAACATCCTGGTCGCGTGGGTCTCACGATCCCGGCGCCGATGTTGGCCGGTACGGACCGCCACCGCGGTATGACGGGGGAACATTGACGTAAGACCGGTTACTGGAGCGCGGCTACCTTAGGTGGGTGTGTCTCAACCCTCGGCCCCGCGAGCGCCTCAGCAGAATTGCTCTCGCAGGTCCTTGTCTCAGTATTCGTCAACCCGAGGAGCCGAATTGCCCGCCCGCCACGCACCCGACCCCACGACCGTGCACCCGGTCGCGGGACAGCCGCGGGTCGTCCTGCTCAGACCGCTGATCGACAACCCCCTGATCGAGATCGGGGAGTACACCTACTACGACGACCCCGAGTTCGCCGAGCAGTTCGAGACGCGAAACGTGCTGCACCACTACGGTCCCGACCGCCTCGTGATCGGAAAGTTCTGCGCCCTCGCCACGGGGACGACCTTCATCATGAACGGCGCGAACCACCGGATGGACGGGGTGTCGACCTTCCCCTTCCCGATCATGGGCGGCGCGTGGGCCGAACACCTCGACCTGGTGACCGACCTGCCCTCGCGGGGCGACACCGTCGTCGGGCACGACGTGTGGATGGGCGGCAACGTCACCGTCATGCCCGGCGTCCGCATCGGCCACGGGGCGATCATCTCCACGGGATCCGTTGTCACCCGCGATGTTCCCGACTACGCCGTCGTCGGCGGCAACCCCGCCGTCCACATCAAGGACCGCTTCTCCCCCGACGAGGTTCGGGAACTGCTCGCCCTCGCCTGGTGGGACTGGCCGATCGAGACCGTCACCGAGCACCTGCGGACCATCGCCTCGGGCACCGTCGCCGAGCTGGCCCTGGTCGCTCCGCACTCGTGAGTGGTTGACGGGTCCTTCGGACCCGTCAACCACGCACGGGCGGCGCAGCCACCTAGAAGCCCAGGCGGCCCAGCTGCTTCGGGTCGCGCTGCCAGTCCTTGGCGACCTTCACGTGCAGCTCCAGGAACACCCGGGTGCCGAGCAGCTTCTCGATCTGGGTGCGGGCCTTGGTGCCGACCTCGCGCAGCCGGACGCCGCCCTTGCCGATCACGATGCCCTTCTGGCTGGGCCGCTCCACGTAGAGCAGCGCGTGCACGTCGAGCAGTTCGCCCTGCTTCTCGGTGCGGCCCTCGCGCGGGATGATCTCCTCGATGACGACGGCCAGCGAGTGCGGCAGCTCGTCACCCAGGCCCTCGAGCGCGGCCTCGCGGATCAGCTCCGCCATCAGCGTCTCCTCGGGCTCGTCGGTGAGCTCCCCGTCCGGGTAGAACGCCGGCCCGGGATCCATCTTCGACGCGAGCAGGTCCACGACGACCTCGACCTGCTCCCCCGACGCGGCCGAGACCGGCACCACGTCGCAGTCCGGGCCCAGCAGCTTCGACAGCGCCAGCAGCTGCTCGGCGACCTTCTCCCGGCTCACCTTGTCGATCTTGGTGACGATGCCGATCAGCGTGGTCTTCGGCGCCATCTGCCGCACCTGGTCGAGGATCCAGCGGTCGCCGGGACCGATCTTCTCGTCGGCGGGGATGCACAGGCCGATCGCGTCGACCTCGGAGTAGGTGTCGCGCACCAGGTCGTTGAGCCGCTGACCGAGCAGCGTCCGCGGCCGGTGCAGGCCGGGGGTGTCGACCAGGATCAGCTGCGAGTTCTCGCGGTGCACGATGCCGCGGATGGTGTGCCGGGTGGTCTGCGGCCGCGACGAGGTGATCGCGATCTTGCTGCCGACCAGCGCGTTGGTCAGCGTCGACTTGCCGGTGTTCGGCCGGCCGACGAAACAGACGAAGCCGGAACGGAATTCAGTCTCAGTACTCACAGTTGTTCTCCATCGGTAGGGCTGTCGGGCGTCCAGCCCATGACGTGCGGTGCCGACCCGTCGGCGCGGGCGGCGATGAGTTTGACGGTCGTGGTCACCTCGGTGAGGGCGAGCACGCCGGGTTCGGCGTTCCAGACGGCCTCGACGATCTCCTGGGCGGTGCCGGTCAGGTCGGCGTCGACCACGGCGGCGGCCTCGAACCCCTGCGCGCCGCTCGACAGCGCCGCGACCACCGCCGCCTGCAGCGCGGTGAGGGTCAGCGCGTCGAGCGAGACCGGACCGGCGGCGTAGGTGCGGCCGTCGAGGTCCCGCACGGCGGCGCCCTGGCGCCCGCCGGTGCGTCCCATGGCGGCGCGGGCCAGGACCACCAGCTTGGCGTCCTCCTCGGCGAGTTGGTCACTCATGTCGGCCCCTCCCGGTCTCGGTCCGTCCACCCGGTTCGTCGTCCGGTTCCGGCAGGCGCCACGCCAGCACGGTGTTGATCCGGACCCGGCCGCGCGGGTCGCCGCCGCCCTCGGCACGCAGCGCCAGCCCGTGGGTGTTCACCTCGGAGCCGGGCAACGGCACCCGGCCGAGTTCGTAGCCGAGCAGCCCGCCGACGGTCTCGACCTCGTCGTCGTCGATCTCGATGTCGAACAGTTCGCCGAGGTCCTCGACGGGCAGGCGCGCGGACACCCGGAAGCGTCCGTCGCCGAGCGTCTCCACCGGCGGTGTCTCGTCGGTGTCGTACTCGTCGGCGATCTCGCCGACGATCTCCTCGATCACGTCCTCGATGGTCACCAGCCCGGCGATGCCGCCGTACTCGTCGACCAGCAGTGCCATGTGGTTGCGGTCGCGCTGCATCTCGGCGAGCAGGCTGTCGAGCGGCTTGGAGTCCGGCACGAACACCGGTGGCCGCATCACCTCCTCGACGGTGACGCCGCCGCCGCCGTCGGTGGAGTGGTAGGTCCGCGCCACCAGGTCCTTGAGGTACACCACGCCGAGCACGTCGTCGACGTTCTCGCCGATCACCGGGATCCGGGAGTGGCCGCTGCGCACCGCCAGCGACGTGGCCTGGCCGGCCGACTTGTCCGCCTCGATCCACACCATCTCGGTGCGCGGCACCATCACCTCGCGGGCCGGGGTGTCGCCGAGTTCGAAGACGGACTGGATCATCCGGCGTTCCTCGTCGGCCACCACGCCGCGTTCCTGCGCCAGGTCGACGAGCTCGAGCAGCTCGATCTCGGAGGCGAACGGGCCGTTGCGGAAGCCCTTGCCCGGGGTCAGCGCGTTGCCGAGCAGGATCAGCAGCCGGCTGATCGGGCTGAGCAGCACCGCCAGCGCCTGCAGGGGCATCGCCCCGACCAGCGCGATCGAGTACGCGTGCTGACGGCCCACGGTCCGCGGTCCGACGCCGATCGCCACGTAGTTGACCAGGATCATCACCACCGCCGAGATCACCAGCGCCCAGCCGCGGCTGAGCAGGTCCAGCAGCGCGGCGGCCAGCAGCACGGTGGCGCAGATCTCCGCGGCGATCCGCAGCAGCACCACCAGGTTCACGTACCGCGGACGGTCCGAGACGACGGCCAGCAGCCGCTGCGCACCCGGGCGGCCGTCCTTGACCATCTCCTCCACGCGGGCGTGGGAGACCGTGTTGAGCGCGGAGTCGACGGCCGCGAACAGGCCGCCGACCAGGACGAGGGCGACGGCCAGCAGGATCAGCCCGATGTCACCGGTCACGGACACTCACGGCTCGCCGGGTTCGCCGAACTCCACGGTAGGCACCGCCTCACTGCTGGGGGCCGTCGACAAACCCGGTCTTGCCGAGCAGCCGCTGGTCGCGGGCGGCCAGCTCGGCCTCCCGCTCGGCGCGGGCCAGGTCCTCGTACCAGTCGGCGAGCAGGCTGTTCTGCAGCGCGAACATCTCCTTCTCCTCCTCCGGCTCGGCGTGGTCGTAGCCGAGCAGGTGCAGGACGCCGTGCACGGTGAGCAGGGCCAGCTCGTGCGCGGTGGAGTGACCGGCCTTGGCGGCCTGGTCGGCGGCGAACGCCGGGCACAGCACGATGTCGCCGAGCATGGCGGGTCCGGGCTCCGGCGCGTCGGGCCGTCCGCCGGGCTCGAGCTCGTCCATCGGGAACGACATCACGTCGGTGGGGCCGGGCAGGTCCATCCACCGCATGTGCAGCTCGGCCATCGTGTCGAGGTCGACGAGGACCATCGACAGCTCGGCGGCCGGGTGCACGTCCATCTGGGCGATGACGAACCGCGCGACGTTGATCAGCTCGGGTTCGGAGACGTCGATCCCGGACTCGTTGGATA
The DNA here is from genome assembly GCF_056401315.1 of Rhodococcus sp. P4_F5. NCBI lineage: Bacteria > Bacillati > Actinomycetota > Actinomycetes > Mycobacteriales > Nocardiaceae > Rhodococcus > Rhodococcus sp. P4_F5. Next base: position 38,945 of record NZ_JBFUJP010000026.1, read on the forward strand.
CCTCAATGCTCATGACAGTCGATCTCCTCGGGCGGCCGCGTGGGTGACGGTGGTGGGGTCCAACGGACGGGGCGGCACTAGCGCCGCTGCGAGCGGGCCGACGCCGACCGCCGGTGCGCCCGGTTGCCGAGCGTCACCTCGTCGACGCGCTCGGTCTCGAAGCGCTCGTAGGCGTCGACGATGTCGGAGACCAGCCGGTGCCGGACCACGTCCGCGCTGGTCAGCTCGGCGAAGTGGATGTCGTCGATGTCGGTGAGGATCTCGCTGGCCGCGCGCAGGCCGGAGCGGGCGCCGCCGGGCAGGTCCACCTGGGTGACGTCGCCGGTGACCACGATCTTCGAGCCGAAACCCAGCCGGGTCAGGAACATCTTCATCTGCTCGGCGGTGGTGTTCTGCGCCTCGTCGAGGATGATGAACGCGTCGTTGAGGGTGCGTCCGCGCATGTACGCCAGCGGCGCCACCTCGATCACCCCGGCCTGCATCAGCTTCGGGATGGCCTCGGGATCCATCATGTCGTGCAGCGCGTCGTGCAGCGGCCGCAGGTACGGGTCGATCTTCTCGTGCAGGGTGCCGGGCAGGAAGCCGAGCCGCTCGCCCGCCTCGACCGCGGGCCGGGTCAGGATGATGCGGCTGACATTCTTGCTCTGCAGCGCCTGCACGGCCTTGGCCATGGCCAGGTACGTCTTACCGGTGCCGGCCGGGCCGATGCCGAACACGATGGTGTTCGCGTCGATCGCGTCCACGTAGCGCTTCTGGTTGACCGTCTTGGGCCGGATGGTCTTGCCGCGCCGGGACAGGATGTCGAGGCTGAGCACCTCGGCCGGGGACTCCCCCATGCCGTCGGTGAGCATCCCGACGCTGCGCCGCACCGCGTCCGGCGTCAGCGACTGGCCGCGGGCGACGAGGACGGCCAGTTCGCCGATCGCCCGCTCGGCCAGGGCGACGTCCGCGCTGGTGCCGGTGAGGGTGATGGTGTTGCCGCGCACGTGGATGTCCGCGGTGAGTGCCCGCTCGAGAGCCTTGAGGTTCTCGTCCGCGGAGCCGAGCAACGGGAGCGCAATTTCGGGGTCGATCTCCATGCTGGAGCGGACCGTACGCTGTGCCGGGCGGTCCCGGCTCCCGTCCGGCGTCGACACCGAGGTCACCGTGGTCTCGCCCATTTCGCTGTCTGCACTCACGTGTTGGCTTCGGCCTGCTTCCCTGACTCGACGATGCCTGTGCCTGCAGTCTATCGCGGGTCCACGCGGCCACCCACCGAGTTCACCCGGCCGGGACCCGCCGCGGGCGACCGCCCGCCCCCGGCATCCCGGATCCACGCCCGCGCCTGGTCGACCACCGCCGCCTCGCCCAGCAATTCCAGTTCGTGCTCGGCCACGGACCGCTCGAGACCGGATCTCGCACCCCACGATTGCTCTAGCGCTAGAGTAGTCCCGTGACCGACCATCTGACGGATGCCGAGCTGACCCTGCTCGGCCTCCTGAGTGAGCGCCCCCGGCACGGCTACGACCTCGACCGCGTGATCGAGGACCGAGGCATGCGGGAGTGGACCTCGTTGGGGTTCTCCTCGATCTACTACCTCCTCGACAAGCTCTCTCGCAGAGGCCTTGTCGAGCCGGAGTCCGCGGCCGAGCCCCGTTCGCGGCGTGCGACCTACCGGCTCACCGACGCAGGTCACGCGCTGGCGGCGGCGCAGACGCTCGACGCCGTCGACACCCTCACACCGATCCGGGCGAGGGTCCTCGTCGGCATCGCCAACAGCCCGGACCTCGGCACGCCGGAGGTGACGGATCGGCTTCGCCGTCGGGCCGCGCGCCTCCGGGCGCAGCTCGACGCGCTGCGCGAACGGTCGCGGGCGCAGTCGCCGCTCCCCGACCACGCAGCCGCACTCTTCCGTTACAGCGAGGCAATGATCCTGGCCGACATTCAGTGGACCGAGGATCTCGTCTCCCGACAGAAAGCCGCCGGCATGGACAAGTACGACATCAAGAAGGCGCACAAGCAGCTGTACGCACCGAACGCGAAGGCGTTCGCACTCGTCGACGTCCCGGAGCTGACCTACATCGCCGTCGACGGGCACGGCGACCCGAACACGTCGCCCGAGCACGCCGCCGCCGTCGAGGCGCTGTACGCCACCGCGTACGCGATCAAGTTCGCCAGCAAGAACGCAGGCGGCCGAGACTTCGTGGTCGGGCCGCTCGAAGGTCTGTGGCGCGCCTCCGACATGCGCAGCTTCGTCACCCGCGACAAGGACGGCTGGGACTGGACGATGATGATCGTGCAGCCCGAGTGGATCACCGCGGCCGACATCGAGCGGGCGCGCGCGGAGGCGGGCGCCAAGAAGGATCTCCCCGCCCTGGACCGGCTGCGCCCGATCACCCTGGCCGAGGGGCGCAGCGTGCAGATCCTGCACCTCGGCCCCTACGACGACGAGGCACCCACCCTGGCCCGGCTGCACGACGAGTTCATGCCCGAGCACGGACTGGCCTTCAACGGCGATCACCACGAGATCTATCTCAGTGACGCCCGCAGGACGGCTCCGGCGAAGCTCCGGACGATCCTCCGTCAACCCGTCCGGTCCGCACAGCCCGTGTCACCGTCGGGTGGGAGCGGAGACGCGCGAGAGGCGTCGCCGGATGAATGACCTCCGAATCGCCGAGGTCACCTTCACCGACACAGACGTCGTCCTGACCCTCGCGGGCGGCGACGTGGTGACGACGCCGCTCGTGCGGTACATCCGGGTCGAGAAGGCGACACCCGCCGAGCGCACCCGCTGGGTGCACGCCGACGACGGGCACGGTGTGAACTGGCCGGAGCTCTGGGAACCCGACGACGAGGGCATGGTGAGCATCTGGGACATCCTCCAAGACCGGCTCTACGAGGCCGCGCTCGGTCGCGTGCAGCAGGCCGGCTGGGACGTGGACGCCCTGTCGCAGCGTGACCACGAGCTGGTCGCGCTGTGGCGGCTCGAGGCCGACGTCAACAACGGCGGGTTCTTGCAGTTCTTCGGCAACTGGGGCGTGCGCAACCATCTCACCGCCGTCGCCGCACTCGACCTGATCGGTGCATGCAGGGCCGCAGAGCTCGTCCGCAGGATGCATGCGGTGATCGAGCCGTGCGTCGACGAGGTCGTCTCACCCGCCGACCTTCCAGGTCTGCTCACCGAGTCCGACCATGACCGGCTGCAGGAGCTGGACGAGGCCTTCTGGGAGTACCCCGACCGGCTCGCGCGGCTCGTCGTGCAGCACTACGGCGCCGGCACGCACGACGAGAGCACACGATGATCACACGAGGCGCGCAATGACCGAGTTTTTCAAACCCGCGCGGTAGCCGTGGGTGCAGAGCAGATGGAGCACAGGCGTTGATCAGAGTGATGGTAGGAAGCACCGTGCCGGCCGAACACCTCGACCGGGTTCTCGCGCTGTACGACCGGCTGGTGACGGAGACGCGGAAGGAACCTGGTTGCACGAACTATGAACTCCTGCAACGGGAGGACGATCCACGAGAACTGATGCTGGTCGAGGAGTGGGAATCCCAGGAGCACCTCGACGCGCACACCAGGACGTCCCACTTCGTGTCCATTGTCGGGGAACTGGACCAGCTCGAACGGGCTGCACCAGCACTCATCTACAACCAGGTCTTCTAGGCCGGCAGGTCACCAGCACCTGCCGACGACCCCTAGGGGATGCGGCCCACCGAATCCCCCGCCGGGTCTCCTGCCGACGCGAAGCTCATCGAGTCCGCAACCGAACCGTGACGCAACGTGACCAGGTCGCGGAAGAAGTTCATCCGCAGCCGCCACGGCGCCGCGTCGCCCTGCTTGGGGAAACTGTCGACCGTGCGCAGCACGTACCCGGCGGCGAAGTCGAGGAACGGCTCCTCTCCCACCGCGGGGTCACGGCGCGGCACGCAGGACGCGTAGCCGCCGGCGCCCATGTGGCCCAGCAGGCGAACGACGTACTCGCACACCAGGTCCGCCTTGAGGGTCCACGACGCGTTGGTGTACCCGACGACGAACGCGAAATTCGGTACCCCGCTGAGCATCATGCCCTTGTAGGCCATGGTCTCCGGGAGCGACACAGTGTCGCCGTCGACGACGATCTCGATGCCGCCGAACGCGATCAGGTTCAGGCCCGTCGCGGTCACGACGATGTCCGCCGGTAGCCGCTTACCCGACCGCAACGTCAGGCCGAATTCGGTGAAGGTGACGATGTGGTCGGTCTCGATCTCGACGTCGCCGCGCCGTAGGGCGCGGAACAGGTCACCGTCGGGGACCAGGCACAGACGCTGGTCCCACGGGTCGTACCGCGGCGCGAGATGGGTGTCGATGTCGAAACCCTCACCCACCCGGCCGACCTGGGCCCGCCGGATCAGCGCCCGCGCGGCCTGCGGGAACCGTTGGCACAGCTCGTAGACCGCCACCGAGCGGGTGATGTTCTTGGCCCGGGCCACCGCGTAGGCGGCGCGGGTGGGCAGCACCCGGCGCAGCGCCGAGGCCATGGCGTCCTTCGCCGGCATGGCCACGATGTAGGTGGGTGAACGCTGCAGGATCGTCACCCGCGCACCCAGTTCCGCCAGGGCGGGCCCCAGCGTGACGGCGGTCGCGCCGCTGCCGATGACGACCACCCGCTTGCCGGCGCAGTCGAGGTCCTCGGGCCAGTGCTGGGGGTGGACGACCCGGCCCGCGAACTGATCGACACCCGCGAAGTACGGCGTGTACCCCTCGTCGTAGCGGTAGTAGCCGCTGCAGGTCATGACGAAACCGGCGGTGAGCGTGACCCGTTCCCCGGTGTCGCTGCGCCGGGCGTCGACGGTCCACCGACTGTCCGCGCTCGACCACGCGATCCGAGTCACCTGGTGCCGGAAGCGGATGTTGCGGTCGATCCCCGCGTCCGCGGCGGTGTCTCGGATGTACTGCAGGATCGACGGGCCGTCGGCGATCGCCTTGCCCCCGGTCCACGGCCGGAACCGGTAACCGAGGGTGTACATGTCGGAGTCGGACCGGATCCCCGGGTAGCGGAACAGGTCCCAGGTGCCGCCGATGCTCTCGCGCGATTCCAGGATCGTGTAGGTCTTGTCCGGGAAGCTCTCCTGCAGGTGGTGCGCGGCGCCGATTCCGGAGAGCCCGGCCCCGATGATCAAGACGTCGACGTGGTCGGCGGTCGGTTCTGTTCGCATCGCGTGGCGTCCTCCGCTCTTGCTCGTCGAGCCGTGTCAATACTAGTCAACACGTAAACCCCCCGGCCGGGTGCAGAGCTCAGGCCCGCAGCTCGTCCAGTCCCGCAGCCCATCGGGGCGAGTCACCTCTGGTCCCCAGGCGGCCTCGCACCGATGAGTTTCGCCCGCTCGAGACGTCTACCCCCTGAACGACAGCTGGAGGCGGATCATGCGAGTGATGCAGACACTGGCGAACGGTTTCGGCCAGCTGGAATCCCCACGCTGGCACGACGGCCGACTGTGGTTCGCGGACTGGACGGCCGGGGTGATCCACGCGATCGACCCGGCGGGCCGGATCGAGGCCGTGGTCGAGCATCGGTCGTTGCCGCTGTGCTTCGACTTCCTGCCCGACGGGGCACCGGTGCTCGCCTCGGGCCCCGAGCGGGCGCTGCTCCGCCTGTCCCCGGACCGGACCCTCACGCGCTACGCGGACCTGTCGGCGCTGTCGCCGTACGGCAGCAACGACATCGTCGTCGACGGCCGGGGCAACACCTACGTCAACAACGTCAACTTCGACTTCGCCGCCGGGCCTCCCGCGGGTGAGTCCGCGCCGGGATTCGTGGCGCTGGTCTCGACGGACGGGCGCGCCCGCGTGGCCGCCGACGACCTGGCCTTCCCGAACGGCATGGCGGTCACCGCCGACAACGCCACGCTCGTCGTCGCCGAGTCCTACCGTCACCGTCTGACCGCCTTCGACATCGCGGCCGACGGTTCGCTGACGAACCGCCGCGGGTGGGCCGACGTCGGCAACCACTCACCGGACGGCATCTGCCTCGACGGCGAGGGCGCCGCCTGGTACGCGGACGTCGGCGACCGGTGCTGCGTGCGGGTCGCGGAGGGCGGACGGGTGCTCGATCGGGTGCAACTCGACCGGGGCGCGTTCGCCTGCGCGCTCGGCGGGGCGGACGGCGCCACCCTCTTCGTCGTCGCGGCGCGGTGGCCCGGGGCCGAGCACTTCACGGACCACACGGCGTGGGACGGCATCGTGGTCAGCACCCCCGCGCCGGCGCCGGGGGCCGGGTGGCCGGGGGCCTGACTCACGTCGGCGCCCGGCCTGTGTCACTGCGGCGGTGCCGACCAGGGATCGTCGTCGAGCAGTGCCCGCAGGGTGAGGTCCCAGCTGCGGGAACCGCGGGAGAGGAAGTCGTTGTGCCCCTCGCCCGGCACCTCCCAGAACGCCACCGTGTCCCCGGCCGCCGCCGCGGCGTCCCGGTACACGCGGCTGGCGGCGGCGGGCACCTGGACATCCTCCGCGCCGTGAATGCAGACCGCCGGAACGCCGATCGGGACCCGGGACACGGGCGAGGCGTCGCGATAGAGCTCCGGCGCGTCCTCGTACCGGGCGCCGAAGAACGCCGCCAGGGCGGCACCGGCGGTGCGACCGGCCGCCCGCGCGGCCAGGTCCATCGCACCCGCCTGCGCGACGACCCGCTCGGGGCGGATCGGGGAATCCCGTTGCCCGGCAACCCACAACGCCAGCTGCGCGCCCGCGGAGTGCCCGACGACCCGGACGTTGCCGAGGTCGAGCGGGATCGGCGACAGGCCGGGCAGCACGCCGCCGACCGCGGCCAGCGCGGCCTCGATGTCGGCACTGGTCTGCTCCCAGCCGCCACCAGCGCCGACCCGGCGGTACTCGACGTTCCACGACGCCACCCCGAGCCGGGACAGTTCGATCGCGAGGGCGGTCGCCAGGTTCAGGTGGAAGTCGGCGCTCCAGTAGCCGCCGTGGACGAGCATCACCACCGGCACGGGCTCGGTGACCGGGACGGAGGGCAGGTACAGGTGCCCGAACTGCTGCGGCTCGGGTCCGTAGTCGACGCGCTGGCGGGGCACCGCTAGTCCTGCAGGGGCCGCGCGGACCAGCGGTCGGTCAGCACGCCGAGCGCACCGAGCGCCACCGCGGCCGCCGTCGAGGTCCGCAGCACCGTCGGGCCCAGCCGCACCGCGACCGCGCCGGCCGCCGTCAGCGCCTCGACCTCCGAGCCGTCCAGGCCGCCCTCCGGGCCGACCACCAGCACCACTTCCGCCACGTCCGCCAGCTCCAGCCCGGCGAGCGCGGTGGTGGCCGACTCGTGCAGCACCCCGACCACCCCGCCGGACGCCGTCACGCGGCGCACCAACTCGACCACCGCGGCGGTGCGGTGCAGTTCGGTGACCTCCGGAATGTGTGCGCGCCGTGACTGTTTCGCCGCGGCAACCGCCACCGCGCGCCAGCGGGCGACGCCCTTGTCCGCCTTCGGCCCCTCCCAGCGGGCGACGCAGCGCGCGGACTGCCACGGCACGATGGCGTCGACGCCGGCCTCGGTGGCCAGTTCGACGGCCAGCTCGGAGCGCTCGGCCTTCGGCAGCGCCTGCACCAGCGTCACCGTCGGCGTCGCGGGCGGCAGGCTGTCGCGTTCGCCGACCTCGAGGTCGAGCCGGTCCTTGCCGACAGCGACCACCACCGCCCGTGCGATGCCGCCGTGGCCGTCGGAGAGCACCAGGTGCTCACCGACCCGGATGCGGCGCACCGTGGCGGCGTGCCTGCCCTCCTTGCCGTCGAGCACCGCCGGCTGACCGGCGGCGGGCAGCGGGTCCAGGTAGAAGACGGTCGCGGCCATCGGTCAGACCCCGCCCTGCGCGGCCGGCATCCGTCGGTCAGCGGCCACTGAACGCGTCCCGCAGCCGGGAGAAGAGACCGCCGTTGTGCTGCGAACCTGTGGTCACGACCTCGGCGTGGTCCTTGTCGCGCAGGTCCTTGAACTCGCGCAACGCCGCGGCCTGCTTGCCGTCCAGGCGCGAGGGCACCACGACCTCGAGGTGGGCGTGCAGGTCGCCGCGCACGCCGGAGCGCAGCTTCGGCATGCCGTGCCCGCGCACCGACTCGACCGTGCCGGGCTGGGTGCCCGCCGGGATGTCGATCTCCGTCGGCCCGTCGAGGATGGTGTCGACGACGACCTTGGTGCCCAGCGCGGCGTCGGCCATCGGCACCCGGATGGTGCAGTGCAGGTCCTCGCCGTCACGCACGAAGGTCTCGTGCGGCTGCTCGCTGATCTCGACGTACAGGTCGCCGGACGGTCCGCCGCCGGGACCGACCTCGCCCTGCGACGCCAGCCGGATCCGCATGCCGCTGCTCACGCCGACCGGGACCTTCACCGCGATGTCGCGGCGGGCCCGGACCCGGCCGTCGCCGCCGCACTTGTGGCAGGGGTCGGGGATGGTCTCGCCCGCGCCGCGGCAGGTGGGGCACGGCCGCGACGTCATCACCTGGCCGAGGAACGAGCGCTGCACCGACTGGACCTCGCCGGCGCCGGCGCAGGTCTCGCAGGTGACCGGCTTGGAGTCGCCGTTGGTGCCGGAGCCGGTGCAGCTGTCGCACAGGATCGCGGTGTCGACGGTGATGTGCTTGGTCACGCCCGTCGCGCACTCGTCGAGCGTCAGCTTGGTGCGCAGCAGCGAGTCCGCGCCGGGCTGGACGCGGCCGCGCGGGCCACGGGCGGCGCCGCCGCCGCCGCCGAAGAACGCCTCGAACACGTCGCCGAGACCGCCGCCGAAGCCGGCCCCACCGAAGCCGCCGGCGCCCCCGCCGCCGCCCTGCGCGAGCGGGTCGCCGCCGAGGTCGACGATGCGCCGCTTCTCCGGGTCGGAGAGCACCTCGTAGGCGGTGGAGATGTCCTTGAACCGGGCCTGCGCGGACTCGTCGGGGTTGACGTCGGGATGCAGCTCCCGGGCCAGCTTGCGGTACGCCCGCTTGATCTCCTGGTCGGTCGCCTTGGATCCGACTCCCAGCAATCCGTAGTAGTCCCGTGCCACGTTCTCGTCTCTCACCCTCGTTGGTTGATCAGCATGAAGAAAAATCGGTCAGTAAGCGGGCCCGACCGGGCCCGGGACGCGAAGTCCGCGCGTGGTTCAACGCTCGGCGAGCACCTCGCCGATGTACCTGGCAACCGCGGCCACCGAGGCGATTGTTCCCGGGTAGTCCATCCGGGTGGGGCCCAGCACACCCACGCCGCCGAAGCGGGTGCTCGCGGTGCCGTAGCCGGTGGTGATGACGGAGGTGCCGCGGATCTCCTCGACCTGCGTCTCCTCGCCGATCCGGACGGTCACGGTGCCGGCGTCGCCGGTCGCGGCCAGCAGCTTGAGCACGATCACCTGCTCCTCGAGCGCCTCGAGGACGGAGCGCATCGAGCCGGGGAAGCCGGTGAAGTCGGCGGCGTTGCGCGTCAGGTTCGCGGTGCCGCCGAGCACCAGCCGCTCCTCCGGGTGCTCGACGAGGGTCTCGATCAGCACGGTCGCCGACCGCACCACCGCGTTGCGCAAGTGGTCGGGGGCGTCGGCCGCCAGCTCCGAGACGGCGATGGACGCCGCCGCGAGCTTCTTGCCCTCCAGGGCGCCGCCGAGCAGGTCCCGCAGCCGGGCCAGGTTCTCGTCGTCGATGCTGTCGCCCAGTTCGACGATCCGCTGGTCCACCCGGCCGGAGTCGGTGATCAGCACCAGCAGCAGCCGGGCCGGGGTCAGCGCGACCACCTCGAGGTGCCGCACCGACGACGCCGACAGCGTCGGGTACTGCACGACGGCGACCTGGCGGGTCAGCTGCGCCAGCAGCCGGACGCCGCGCCGGAGCACGTCGTCCAGGTCGACGCCGGACTCGAGGAACTCGAGGATGGCCCGGCGCTCGGCCGGYGAGAGCGGCTTGACGTCGGCGATCCGGTCGACGAACTGCCGGTAGCCCTTGTCGGTGGGCACGCGGCCGGAGCTGGTGTGCGGCTGGGCGATGTAGCCCTCGGCCTCGAGCACCGCCATGTCGTTGCGGATGGTCGCGCTGGAGACCCCGAGGTTGTGCCGCTCCACGAGTGCCTTCGAGCCGATCGGCTCCTGGGTGGCGACGTAGTCGGCGACGATCGCCCGCAGCACCTCGAATCGTCGGTCCTCGGTACTCGACACGCCGGCTCACCTCCGTTTCCCGATCACACCGCCGGATTCCCGGCGACAGTCGTCCCTGTGTAGCAGGGGTGCGCACACCCCGCTGTCAGTAACCACTCTAGTAGCCGGTCACGACCGCCCCGTGGAGGCCTTACTGTGGGTGGCTGCGCGACACAGACAAGTGCCCGACGGCACACCACCGACTACCGCTACGGATGCATCGATGATTTTCAAGGGCGTGAGGGACGGCAAGCCATACCCCGAGCACGGGTTGTCGGTCCGTGACTGGTCGAAGATCCCACCGCGCCAGGTGCGCCTGGACGAGATCGTCACCACCACCAAGGTGCTCGAGCTGGACCGGCTGCTGTCCGAGGACTCCACCTTCTACGGCGACCTGTTCCCGCACGCGGTCCAGTGGGACGGCGTGATCTACCTCGAGGACGGCCTGCACCGGGCGGTCCGCTCGGCGCTGCGMAACCGCGTCGTGCTGCACGCCCGGGTCTTCGACTACGACGCGATCCGCTGACGCGACCGCAGGCCTTGTCCGCCTCCTCTCGACGCGAGGAGCCACCATCAGCATCGCCAGCGCAATCATGCTGCCGGAACGTGTGCTCACGCGCGGGTTCGGCGAACTCCGCGGCCTGGGGCGTCAGTTCATGACGACCCTCGCCATGGCCCGCGGCGTCTTCGACGCGTTCGCCCGATCGTGGCCCGGGCGCAGCAACTCGGTGGGTTCATCGATCGGCTCGGCCCCGCCCTCGACGACCTCTCCGAGTTGCTGGTGGCCGCCCGGCAGATCGCCGAGAGCGCCGAACGGATCGCGGTGAGCGCGCAGGGCATCGACGGCAGCGCCGCGATCGTCGCCCTCGACGCCGAGGTGCTGGCTCGCGACGCCGGGCGACTGGCCCGGTTCACCGACCGGATTCCCGGTTGAGGCAAGTGCCAGGCGTGACGCCCGGGCGTTGGTCGCGTCAGATCATCAGGGCGGCGAAACCGACACAGGCGACGGTGAACAAAGCCACGAGCGCGCACAGGACAACGGACCCGGTCACGATCAATGCGGGCGCGCAGGCCGAGATCCCCGAGCCGAGCGCGATGACCGGCGACGATCGGAGTCGGGAGGTCGACGGTTCCGCGGGGACGGGGGCCCGGTCGGTTTTTGCTGGGCGGTTCATGTGATCTCCTGTCCCGGCCTACAGGCCGACGGTCTTTTCGAGGGCGCAGAGTTCGTCGTCGAGGTGACCGAGCAGCGGCTGAAGTAGCGGCACCGTTCGCCGGCAGCCGGTCAGCCCGAACGCGATCTCGTCATCGGTACTGGTGCAGGTGATGTTGAGGGCCTGTCCGTCGACCGGGATCGACAGCGGATACAGCGCGGTCAGACGGGCGCCGTTCCAGTACAGAGGCTTGGCCGGCCCGGGAACGTTGGAGATCATCACGTTCGGCGGGCGGATCGGCCCGCCCATTCCGAACATGCCCAGTGCGAGCGGCGCGGCCCCGAGCGCACTCATCGCCAGGGCCTGCGCCGAGCTCATCGCCCGCAGTGCCTGTTTGCCCTCGCGCATGGAGGCCGTCACGGTCGCGAGGCGGTTCGCCGGGTCGGCGAGGTCGGTGGCGAGATTGCACATCAGCACCCCGATCTCGTTGCCTGCCTTGCTCTCCCGCTGCTCGCCACGCAGCGAGACCGGCACCATCGCGATCATCGGGTCGGCGGGCAGCGCCTCGAGGTCGCCCAGGYAGCCGCGCAGCGCCCCTGAGCACATCGCGAGCACCACGTCGTTGATGGTCGCCTCGGCATGCTTAGCGACCAGCCGTAGCCGTTCGATCGGCCAGGAGCGCACCGCAAACCGTCGGGCCCCACCGATCGGCACGTTGAGCATCGACCCGGGCGCAGAGAGCGAGAGCGATCCGCCACGCCCGTGCAAGGCCCGGTCGACGGTGCCTACGAGCGCGGGCACGAGGCCTCCCAGCTCACCGAGCGCGCCGCGAGCGACACGCAGCGCGGTGGCAGGCACGCCGAGCGGTCCGGGACCGCCCGCCGGCTGGTCCGCGACGAGTCGCAGCGCGCTGCGCTCGCGCACCAGCGGCTCCCAGGGCGCGGGCATCTCCCGCCGTGCCGGGTCCGCGCTGAGCCCACGGCGCAGCAGCTTCATCGCCGACACGCCGTCCGCGAGGGCGTGGTGGATCTTCGTGTAGACCGCGAAGCGGCCGTCAGCGAGGCCCTCGATGAGGTGCATCTCCCACAGCGGCCTGCTTCGGTCCAGCAACACGGCGTGCAGGCGGGAGACCAGCTCCAGCAGTTCGGTGATCCCGCCGGGGCGCGGCAGGGCATCGTGACGCACGTGGTACCCGAGGTCGACGTCGACATCCGTCTCCCAGCCCCACTGCCCCAGCGAGGTCACCGACCGACGGGCGCGTTTACGCAACAGCGGCGCGACATCGCCCCGCCCCAAGGACGAATCGAGCAGTGCCCGCACATCGCACGCATCGGCGCGATCCGGCGGAGCGAACAGCGCGAGCCCCCCGACATGCATCGGATGGTCACGAGACTCGCCGAGTAGGAACATCGAATCGGTCGGTGCCATCGGCAGCAGCAAGGTTCGGCCTTTCCATGTACCCGCACCCGGGCGATCACGCGGTTCGTGGAGCCGAGGGGGGCGTGTTCTGGATTTTGTCCAGCGGCAACGATGGGGCCAACGCTAGGTGCAGCAGCGGCTGAAGACTGTCCCCGAAGCGCGGGGGATGTCCCGATTGCGCAGGTACTTCGAGCGCGCAGGGTTTTCGGGCCGGGCTACGTCGTGGTGAGGGTCTTCGACGGCGGTTGCCCGTACCGCTTTCGGTAGTCGATAGCGAAACGGCCGAGGTGCTGGAATCCCCAGCGATAGGCCACATCGGTGACCGCGACGTCGGACGGGTCTGCCTGGATCAGGTCATCATGGGCCCGCTCGAGCCGCACATCGCGAAGATAGGCCAGTGGCGAGACCCCGACGTACCGCTGGAATCCGTCCTGCAGGGTGCGCACGCTGACGCCCACCAGCCGCGCCAGCCCGCTGACGGTCCACGGCTCCTCGGGATGCGCGTGGATCGCATCGATGGCCCGGCTGATTGTGCGCGGGCGGGCAGCGTGTGCGGGCGAGTCGAGGAGCTCACGGCTGTCGTGAGTCGCCGTGAGCAGCAAACCGGTGGTCACGGCATCCACCAGCCGGCTCGAAACCAGCTCGTTGTAGAGCAGGCTGCTGTCGTCGTCGAGTTCCGCGGCGAGGGTTCGAACCAGCGCCAACCAGCTTGCGCCCGACTTGCGGGACAGATCGAGCACGGGGTCGAAGGTCACCGGTTTACCGACCGGCCGGCCGAGTAGCGCGCGAAGCTCGGACTCGAGGTAGGCACGATCGAACTTGATGCCGTACACGACGCAGTCCGCGCTCCATCGCGTGATCCTGGTGGAGCGATGCGGGAGGTAGATGGACGCACGCCCGTGGGTGACCACATCGGACTCTCCGCCAGCTTCCGACTGGATGCCGCCCGATATCGGAATGCTCACGTGGTAGGCACTTTCCAACTCGCCGAGGTCGATGCTCACGTCCGCTCCGTACGACAACCGCCCCACGGACACAGGACCGAGCTGCACAGTGCGTAGCGACATGTCGAGGTCGGAATCCGTGGTGAGCTGGGACAGCCGGTGGGGGTAATACCTCCGACCGACGGCCGCGCGCGCTTCGTCGAGGGTTCGGGCGTGAAATGCCAACACCCGGCGCGTCGGTTCGGGCGCACCCGCTGCAGGCGATTTATCGTGCATCTTTCGCCTCCACACCCAGGCTACGCGCGGCCCGGCCGAAGCAGATCCCACAGGATCACCTGCCCACTTGTGCCGCTGACCCAAACCGCCCGTGGTTGTTGGCCGAATCGGCCAAGCGCGGCGGCTCCCGACGATCGGCCGACCGCCCGTGACCGTTCACTGCCCGGCGACCGGCGAGGTGGTCGGCTCGGTCCCCGACACCGAGCCCGACTCGGTCGCCGACGTGGTCGACGAACTCCGCGCCCAGCAGCCCGCCTGGGAGGCCCTCGGACCCAAGGGCCGGGCGATGTGGCTCTTCGCCCTACGGGACTGGTTGCTGGACAACGAGATCCACCTGGCGGATGTGCTCCAGTCGGAGACCGGCAAGCCGCGGACCGAGGCCGGGCTCGAGGTGCCGGTGATCGCCGAGATCATCAACTTCTACGCCGCCCGCGCGCCGCGCGACCTGGCTGACGTGAAGCTCCCGAGCTCCGGTGCGTTCAGCGTCACCAAGTCGCAGCGCAAGACAACCGCCCGCATCCGGTGGTCGGGGTGATCACGCCGTGGAACTTCCCGCTGCTGATGCCCGCCATGGACGTGATCCCCGCGCTGCTCACCGGCGCCGCCGTCATCCTCAAGCCGTCCGAGGTGACCCCGCTGTCCGCGCTCGAACTGGCGCGCGGATGGCGCGAGATCGGCGCGCCGCCGGTGCTGGCCTGCGTCACCGGCCGCGGGGACACCGGCGCGGCCGTCGTCGACGTCGTCGACGTCGTCGACATGGTGCAGTTCACCGGCTCCACCGTTCGGGTCGCCAACGACTTGGTCTACGGCCTGTCCGCGACCGTCTGGACCGGCAGCCGCTCCCGCGGGGACGCCATCGCTCGCCGCCTCGAGGCCGGGGCGGTGAACGTCAACGACATGTTCAGCAACCTCTTCTGCTTCGGCCTGCCGCACGGCGGATGGAAGAGCTCCGGGATCGGCGCGCGCCTCGGGCCTGCACAAATACTGCCGGGTGCAGGCCGTCACCGCACCCCGGTTCCCCACACTGACGAACGAACCGCTTTGGTACCCGTACACGCCCTCGCGGGGGCGGGTCGCGGCCCGCCTGCTGCGGGCGATCGTCGCCCGCGACGTTCGTCGCCGATTCTTCGGAAACCGTCCGTGACACTCGGAGGCCAGACCCGATCCCGTCTCCGGCGCGAGCCGATCGAGGCCAAGTACGCGGCGGAGATCGAGCGGCTGTACGGGTAGCGGCTCCGCCACCCGCAGTCCGTGCCGGTTGTGTTTAGCGGGCTGACCTGTGACGACGCCGATTTCCGAATTCGACTGCCGGCCGGGCTGACTCGCCCTGATCTGACCGATCGGGGGTCGTCCGATGTGGGACACCCAGCCAGCACACTTCGAACGAAGGAACCTCATGTCTCGATCTCTGGCGCGCCGTGGCGCGTCCGTCCTCGTCACCGCGGCTCTGCTCGGCGGCGGCCTGGCCCTCGGTGGGGGCACCGCGTCGGCCGCGGAAGCCACCGGCAGCGCGAGCGGCATCCAGCGCTCGAGTCTCATCGATCTGCCGGCAGCCCTAGCGATAACGCTCGGGCAGGCGACAGGCTCCGTCGACATCGGTCCCAGCCCCTGCCCTGCGGTTGGCGGCTCCGGCATTCACCGTCCCAGCAACACGGAGCTTTTGCTCGACTTCTTGCTGGGAAGCGAGTCTTCCTAAGCTCGCAGTCAGTTCGTGGCCGCAGCCAGTCGGCCGCAACCCCCGCCCGCCCAGGATTCCCGGGCGGGCGGAGTTGCGTACTGAGGTTCAGCTCAGGATGTCGCGGATGACGCCGTCGGCGAGTTCGCCGGCGTCCAGGTCCGTCACCGGCAGTCCCGACCGCAGCCGCAGCGCCAGCATCACCCGCTCGGCGTGCCGGTCCTCGGCGGTGAGCTGCTCGCTGTCCGCGACGGGCAGCCGGCCCGTGGCCAGCCGGTCGACATAGCGGGCCGGGTGCTTGACGTTCCACCAGCGCACCCCGCCGACGTGGCCGTGCGCGCCCGGACCCGCACCCCACCAGTCGCCGCCATCCCAGTACCCGAGGTTGTGCCGGCAGGCCGCGGCGTCACCGTCGACCGCGACGCCGCCGTCCGCCGCCCAGTCGTTCCGCAACCTGCGCAACCGTTACCGCCCACCGGTCGGGTAGTTGTCGATGGCCCGCTGCAGCCGGTCCACCGCCTCGCGCAGCTGGGTGAGCGCCGCATCGAGCTCGGCCCGGTCCGGAGCCGGCGGTGCGACCGGGCCGACCGCGGTCGGCGGCAGGGGCGGGGGCGGACCCGGGCCCCCACCCGGCGCGGTGGCGACGTGCCCGGTACCCGGCCCGAACACCTGGTCCAGGGCCTCCGCGAGGGTCGGCGCGTACCCTACCCGGACGCCGCCGGTGGCTCCGGGCTCGCGGTAGCCGACGAGCAGCCGGGCCAACTGCGGGAACGTCGAGGTGTTCCCCCCCGTCGAAATCCGTTCCGTGAACAGAGGTTCCACGTACAGCACCCCACCCTCCGCGATCGGCAGCGTCAGCAGGTTGCCGTACTGGATCCGGTTGGACCGCTCGAGCAGCGTCCGCTCCGACGCCACCCGAGTGTCGGAGATCATCGAGTTCTGGATCTGCTGCGGTCCCTGGGTCAGAGTGTCCGTCGGCAGCCGCAGCACGGTGATCTCCCCGTAGTCCTCCGGGTCCGCGTGCGCGGAGATGTACGCGGACAGGAACTCCCGGTTGAACCCGACCATCGCGCTCGCCAGCCGGAACGACGGCTGCGCGGTCTCCTCGTCCCCGACGAGCACGTAGAACGGCATCTGGTAGGGGTTCGTCTCGACGGTCGGGTCACTCGGCACCGACCAGAAGGCATTGGTGGTGAAGAAGTCCCGCGGATCGTCGACGTGGTACTTGGCCAGCATCTCGCGCTGGATCTTGAACAGGTCCTCGGGGTACCGGAAGTGCTCCCGCACGCCGGCCGGGATCGCCTCCTCCGGTTGGACGGTACCCGGGAATGCCCGCATCCACGTGGCCAGCACCGGATCCTGCCGGTCCACCTGATACAGCGTGACGGTGCCGTCGTAGGCGTCGACGGTGGCCTTCACCGAGTTCCGGACATAGGAGACCTCGCGGCCCCGCTGCCCCGGCAGGTCCCCGGCCACCAGCGCATCGAGCGAACTGCGCTGGGCGTACGGATAGCCGTCGACGGTCGTGTACGCGTCCACAATCCACACGATCCGCCCGGCCACCACGGCCGGGTACGGGTCGTGGTCGGTGGTCAGCCACGGCGCCACCCGGTGCACCCGGTCGGCCGGGCCCCGGTTGTAGAGGATCTTCGACTCCGGCCCGATCGACTTCGAGAACAGAATGTTGCGTTCGGCATACTTCACCGCGAACGCCACGCGGTTGAACCAGTTTCCGATGTTCACCCCGCCCGACCCCGCGTAGGTGTACGTGGAGCTGTCGGTGTCGTACTCGCGCGGCCCCGAGTCCGTGGGCCCGCCGACGACGGCATAATCGGGGGCGTCCTGCGCGATCACCTCGCCGAAGTAGATTCGCGGCTGCTCCACCGGGATCACCTGATGCCCGGCGGCCTGGGTGGCGAGGTCACTGACCGCGTACACCGGGTACCCGCTGTTGCTGCTCGACGAGTCCCCCGCGGCGTCAAGCACGGCGGCGTTGACCTGGTTCGCTGGCGCGGCGACGAAGCCGTTGCCATGGGTGTAGACGGTGTGCCGGTTCACCCACTGAGTCTGGTTTCCGGTGAGGTGACGCGGGGTCAGCTCCCGCGCGGCGACGACGTAGTCGCGCAGCCGGCCGTCGACGACGTACCGGTCCAGGTCCAGCGTCGGCGGGAAGCTGTAGAAGTTCTTGAGCTGCTGTTGCTGAACGAAGGTGCGCGAGAGCACGTTCGGGTCCAGCAGTCGGGCGTTCGCAATGGTCGTCACGTCCGCGGGCACGTCGCGCGGAGCGGCGGAACCGATGCCCGGGTAGTCCCGGTACTCGACCTTGTCGAGACCGATCCCGTACGCCTGCCGGGTGGCGGCGATATTGCGCTCGATGTAGACCCGCTCCAGGTCGGCGGCGTTCGGCCGGACCACGAACTGCTCGACGCCCAACGGCAGCAGTGCCCCGACCAGGACCGAGCTGACCACCAGAAGAATCGCGGCCATCGCCGGGATCCGGAGGTCCCGCATCACCACCGCCGCAAAGAACGCCCCCGCGCAGATCACCGCGATGGCGACGAGGATCAGCCGGGCCGGCAACACCGCGTTGATGTCGGTGTAGCCGCCGCCGGTGAACGTCGGCTCCTTGCGTCCGCTCGACAGCAGCGCGTACCGATCCAGCCAGTACGCAACGGCCTTGAGCAGTATGAAGGTTCCCACCAGCACCGCGAACTGGATGCGTGCGGGGCGGCCGACGCGGCTGCCGTTGCCGGACCACCGAATCCCGCCGAGCACGTAGTGCGCGAGCAGCGCGGCCAGCAGCGCCAGGAAGACAGCGGCGAACAACCAGTTCAGCACGAACCGGTAGAACGGCAGGTCGAAGACGTAGAACCCGACGTCCAGCCCGAACTGCGGGTCGGTGACGCCGAATGCCCCGCCGTGCAGGAAGAGCCGCACCGCCACCCAGTTCGACTGCGCGATCAGCCCGCACAGCACGCCGACCGTCACCGGGACCCACAGGGCGAACACCCGCGGCCGGCGCGCGACGACGGCCCGGAGCACCTCGATCGGGTCGTCCGGGGCGCCCCGGGGCACCATCAGCGGCCGAGTCCGGTACGCCGCCAGCACCGTCGCCACCAGCACGCCCGTGACGAGCAACGTCACCGCCACGAACAGCAGCAGTCGGGTGATCAGCACGGACGACCAGACCGAGCGGTACCCGACCTCCCCGAACCACAGCCAGTCGGTGTAGACGTCCACCAGCACCGGGACGACGAGCAGCGCCGCCACCAGCACCACCGAGGTCAAGAGCAGCCAACGGCCGCGGCGCGAGAGCACCGGCCGCGACGGCGTACGTGGATCTTCCGCGGGTGCCATACCCACTTCCTGACCGCGTCCCCGCCCCACCGTCGATTCTACGGAGGGCCGCGGGTTCCCGCGGCCGGCCGCATGCCGGTCAGCTCAGGATGTCGCGCACCACGGCGTCGGCGAGCAGCCTGCCGCGGTCGGTGAGCACCAGGCGGCCGTTGGCGCGCGAAAGCAGCCCGTCCGCGACCGCCTGCTCGGCGGCGGCGAGTTCGCCGGCGTCCAGGTCCGTCACCGGCAGCCCTGTCCGCAGCCGCAGCGCCAGCATCACCCGCTCGGTGTGCCGGTCCTCGGCGGTGAGCACCTCGCTGCCGCCCACCGGCAGCCGGCCCGACGCCAGCTGGTCGGCGTAGCGCGCCGGGTGCTTGACGTTCCACCAGCGCACCCCGCCGACGTGACTGTGCGCGCCCGGACCGGCGCCCCACCAGTCGCCGCCGTCCCAGTAGCCGAGGTTGTGCCGACAGGCCGCGGTGTCACCGTCGACCGCGACGCCGCCGTCCGCCGCCCAGTTGGACACCTCGTACCAGCTCAGGCCGGCGCCGGCGAGCGTCGCGTCGATCCGCTCGTACCGGGACGCGAGGACGTCGTCGTCGGGCGCGGGCAGCTCGCCGCGGCGTACCCGGCGGGCCAGCGCGGTGCCGTCCTCGACGATCAGCGCGTACGCCGAGACGTGGTCGACCCCCGCGGAGAGCACCGCCGCCAGTGTCGCGTCCAGGTCCTCGTCGCGTTCGCCGGGTGTGCCGTAGATCATGTCCAGGTTGACGTGCTCGAAGCCCGCGGCCCGCGCCTCGAGCGCCGCGGCGGCCGCCCGCCCGGGGGTGTGGGTGCGGTCGAGCACCGCGAGCACGTGCGCGGCGGCGGACTGCATGCCCAGCGAGACCCGGGTGTACCCCGCGTCCCGGATCCGGCCGAAGAACTCGGGCGAGGTGGACTCCGGGTTCGACTCGGTGGTCACCTCGGCGCCCGGGGCCAGGCCGAAGCTGTCGCGGACCGCGCCGAGCACGTCGGCCAGGCCGTCGCCGCCGAGCAGCGACGGCGTGCCGCCGCCGACGAACACCGTCTGCGCGGCCGGGACGGCGCCGCCCGCGGAGCCGAGCATCCTTGCCCCCGCGTCAAGTTCGCGCCGCAGGCCCTCGAGCCAGGACTGCGGCGACGCCGAGGTGCCGAGCTCACCGGCGGTGTAGGTGTTGAAGTCGCAGTACCCGCAGCGGGTCGCGCAGAACGGGACGTGCACGTAGATGCCGAAGGGCCGCGTCCCCACCCCCGCCAGCGCGTCGTCCGACAGCACGAAGTCCGGTTGCCCGTCGGCCCCGCCCACACCGGTCGCCGGTGCTGTCGTCGGTCCACTGATGTCGCTGGTCGTGCCGCGGGCTGTACTCACCCCTCCAGTGTCCCATCGCCGCGGACCCGCCCCCGCCGAACTCCCAGGTCCCGACCGCCTCCACCCCGCCAGACCGGTTCCGCGCCGATGTGTCACGGATCACACCGGCCCCTGCCTGCGCATTTCCCCCAGTTTCGGGGGAAATACCGCCAGGGGGTCGGCTTTGCGGAGCTGATCTGGCACGATAGCGACTGTGACCGGACTTGGGATTGCGCTCGTGGCTCGACGCCACGTCGATCTCAAGCGTGTCTGTAGCTGTCTGCCCTTCTCTGCGTAGACGCATTCCGCCAGCCCCCTTGTTGTCCCGGCCGGTCTCGGATGTGGCACGGGGACAGCCCTCCTTGTGACTGCATGCCCTCTTCAGGACCGGCGCCCTAGATCTTGGAGCGCCCGATGTCGCAGACAGTCGACACTTCACCTCCCGCCCGCCCAGCGCGCGCCGCCC
>NZ_JBFUJP010000027.1:0-58616 GCF_056401315.1 Rhodococcus sp. P4_F5
CATGTGGTCGATGTCGACGATCATGCCGCGGCTCATCATGCCCCGGACCGCGTGCTCGCCGAGGTCGGTCAGTCCTCGCGTGTTGCAGTGCGGGCCGTCCGGGTAGGTGGGCGCCGCAATGCCCAGTGGCAGAGCCATGTCGGCGATCTCGGCCGGGGCGATCGACTCGAGTGTCTTGTCCGTCGCCGCACCCTGGCATGGCTCCACCTGCCAGAATTTCCCGGTGCCCAGGAAGTTCCCGACGTTGATTGCCATGCCGGTGGTGCCGGGGTCGAATCGCGTTCCGCCGAGCGCGTTGTCGAACTTGTGGGTGAGGATGAGCTGCCGCACGCCCATGGCGTAGACCTCGTCGAGGCCGCGGTCGATGTCCGCCGCCGTGCACTGGGGCACGTCGTCGCGCATCGTGCAGCCGAACAGTTCGGAGACCTCGATGCCGAGGGTGACGGCGAGCTTGCCCTCGGCCGCGACCTGACGGACCTGCTCGGGCGTGCTGACGATCCGGAACCAGCCGCGGCCGGGACCGCCGTACTGGGCGTCGATGTAGTCCTGCATCTCGCGCACCTGTGCGGCCTGGACTCGGACGGTGTCCATCTCGTTGCACGAGTTGCGTTTGGTCGGATACAGCTCGCACAGCACCCGGTTGGCGACGAACATGTCGGTGAAGATCCGCAGCCCGCCGCGCCAGGCCCGTTCGACCCACTTGTAGTAGGTCTGCTCGTGGGTCATCGAGTCGTTGGCCGGCCAGTCTGCGAAGGTGGGCCAGCCGGTGGTGTCGTGTTCCTCGAACGGCGAGCCGTGCGAGAGGACGTTCTCGAGCAGAGCGGGCATTCCGTCGCTGCCGTGGTCGGGGCAGTCACGCAGGGCCGCGGTGATGCCCTGCGGGTCGAAGGGCTTGCCGCAGTGCACGTTTCCGCCCATGAACTCGGACGCGTCGAGGTGGACGTGGTTGTCGATGAAGCCGCGCACCTCTCCGTTCGGCCCGGTGGCGGTCGACGGGGTGCCGGTGGCGTTGACCTCGGAGTCGGGGAAGTCGGCGCAGCCGCCGGTCGGGCTCACGGTGAACCGGCCGCCGGCGGGGTTCGCGCCGGGGTCGGTCAGCGTCAACGCGCCGTCCGCGACGCCCAGTTGGCTGCCGTTCGCGGTGGCGGTGATGCTGTAGGTGCCGTCGGTGTGGGTCACCGTCCAGTCCGTGGTCGCCACGGCGTCACGTGTCGAGACGACCGCGCGGGTGTCGTTGTGGGCGAGCAGGTCGCCGCCGGGGCCGTAGAACATGAAGCGGCCGAGTTGGGCCGCGTGCAACCGGAACGGTTCGGCGCCAGACTCGGCGGCGACGTCGGCGCGATAGCCGTCGTCGGCGCGGCGTACGAAGTTCCCCGTCTGCTCGGACCTGAGCGCGTAGCAACCGTTGGCGAGGCCGTAGACGGGGTTGCCGGCGAGGGCCTCCGGCGGATCGGCCGGCTGGGCGACGGCGACGCCCACCGAGGAGGTGGCGAGGGCGAGGGAAACTGCCAGTGCCTGTACGAGGCGTCGGCGAGTACGCCGAAGGGTGGTCATGCTGTCGTTTCCCGTCCATTCAGTTAGCTGATTGCGTCGGGAAGTTTAGCCGGGGTGGACGGATGTCCAGTAGGTATTGGCCAGGTATCACCCAGGCATCACCTAGGTGCCATGTCGACGCGGGCTCGAGTCGGTGGCGGCGCCGCTCAGAACAGGCTCTTGGGACGCACCGCGTTCGCCATGTCCACCAGGGCGAACCGGTGGGTGGCCTCGGATGCGTTGCGGGCCAGCGCCCGCAGGCCGGCCTCGGTGCCGGCGCGCAGCCCCTTCTCGGTGAACGGCACCCCGAGAATCGGTTCGAACTCGGGGTCGGCGGTGTGCCCGAGCAGCACCCAGTCCAGTGCGGTGCCGAGCACCAGGGTGCGCATCTGGAGCGCCCGGCCCTCGTCCGACGGCAGCAGGTCGACTCGCCGAGCGGCGTCTCGCAGTGCGCCCTCGTCCATCTCGCCGATCGGTACGCCGGACAGGCGGGTCAGCACCGCGGTCATCCGCGCGACGCTGAAATGTCGCGAGCTGGGTGGGACCTGGTCCAGCGCGGCGATCGCGCCCGCGGTGTCGCCGCGGTCCGCGAGCTGACGGGCCAGGCCGAAGGCGGCGCTCACGGCCCCGCGGTCGGTGCGCCAGACGGTTCGGTAGTAGTTCTCCGCGAAGGCGCGCCACCGCGGAGGGTCCTCGCTCTCCCAGTGCTCGAGGATCAGCTCGGCCGTGGCCGCCAGCGCCAGCTTCGGTGCGGCCTCGCCGGGCAGCGCCTGCAGGGTGGCATCGAACTGGCTCATCGCCGTCTCGAAGTCACCCTCGACCAGTGCCGCCATCCCTCGGTACCAGTCCACCCGCCAGTGCTCCCCGCGTTCGCCGAGCCCGTCGAGCACCTGCCAGGCCGCGGCGCCGTCCCCCAGGTCGATGTACGCCTTGGCCTCGACCAGGCTGAGCTGCCGGGTGACCGCCGCCGCCGTCGGGCCCGCGACGCGTTCGATGCCGTTCTCCCTCGCCAGGCGCAGCGAGTCCAGCGTCTGGCGGGGTTCGGTGTGGATCGCGGCGGCGAGCAGGGCCGCGCTGGGGTCGGTCCGGTCGATCAGCGGGACGGCCAGTGCCGCGGTGACCTCGAGCGGGTCGAGGGCGACGCTCTGGCGGTGGCCGTGGACGTAGACGTCGGTGGTCTGCACCGCCTCGTCGGTGCCGAAGGTGGTCCGCGCGGGGCTGAACAGTTCGGACAGTCCCGGGTGTTCCTCGCCCGTCTGCTGCGCGAGGATCTCGCGGAGCACCCCGAGCAGCTGCCGGGCCATCTCCTCAGCGGACTGGAACCGTCGGCTGGGGTCGGTGTTGGTGGCGCGGAGCAACAAGCGATGGAAGAACTCGTACTCGGCCAGCAGCGGCGCCTGCTCGGGGGTGGGCAGCCCGTCGACGTAATGTCCCTTGTCCGAGGGCATCTGGAGGGTGAGGACGGCCAGTGTGCGGCCGACGGTGTAGATGTCGGAGGCGACGGTCGGTCCGGTCCGGACTATCTCCGGCGCCTGGTAGCCGGGTGTGCCGTACAGGTAGCCGTAGCCCTCGATGCCGGAGACCGCGCCGAGGTCGATCAGCTTGAGCTGGTCGTCGGTGACCATGACGTTCTCCGGTTTGAGGTCGTTGTAGGCCAGTCCGATCGAGTGCAGGTAGGCCATCGCGGGCAGGATCTCGAGCATGTACGCAATGGCCTGTTCGACCGGCATCCGTGCCGGCCGGGGGTGAGTGCTCAGCACCTCGCGCAGCGAGTTGCCGCCGACGTACTCCATCACGATGTAGCCCATCGGGCTGCCATCCGGCCGTGGATGCTCGACGAAGTTGAAGATCTTCACGATGCCGGGATGCTCGACCTCGGCAAGGAACTGGCGCTCGGCCAGCGCCACGGCCTGTGCCTCCGAGTCGCCGAAGTGCAACAGGCCCTTGAGCACCACCCAGCGGTCGCTCACGTTGCGGTCGACGGCGAGGTAGATCCAGCCGAGCCCGCCGTGGGCGATGCAGCCCTGCACCTCGTACTGGCCTGCCACCAGGTCGCCCGTCGCGAGCAGGGGGGTGAAGTCGAAGACCGTGCCGCAGGAGGCGCAGATGCCGGCCGCCGGTGCGGGTTCGGACCTACCCGCGGCGCTGCGGCCGACCGGGTTCGAACACTTCCAGCAGAATCTCTTGCTCTCGGCGACAACGGGATTGGCCATCACCACGGCGGCGGGATCGGGCGCCGCTACAGGGGGCACCTCGACCAGGCCGCCGCCGAGCCGGCGTCGGACCGAGGTCCGGGAACGCTGTGAACGAGACCGGCGGCCGGTGGGGGCGGACGGCCGGCCGGCCGGCGCCGAGGTCTCCGAGGTCTCCGCGGGGCCGGATGCGCGGGTGGTGGAGGCGGGCGGGAGCGCCGAGGCCGTGGCGGCGTCGGCGGGTACGGACGGCGCGGTGGCGGTGGGTTCAGAGGGCGCCGTGTCGGGCGGCTGGTACGACGCCGTCACGGCGTCGGCAGGGGTCGGGCTCTGGCCCGAGTCATCCTGTGTTCCAGGCATTCTCGCGCTCAGTCCTGGTAGTGGGGGACGGGTGGGCCGGGCGAGGGGCCGAGGACGCCGAGCCACCGGTCGTAGATCCGTGACCAGGTCCCGTCCTGCCGCATCCGCTCCAGGCTGGCGTTGACCAGACGGACCAGGTCCGGGTCGTACTTGTTGATCCCGATGCCGTACGGCTCCGGGCTCAGGCTGTCGCCGACGATCTGCAGGTACGGGTCCTGCGAGGCGAGCCCGGCGAGGAGGGAGTCGTCGCTGCTGACCGCGTCCACCTGGCCCTGCTGCAGGACCACCAGGCAGTCCGACCAGTTCGGCACGGTGAGCACGATCGCGTCCGGCGCGGCCCGCTGCAGATGTGTCAGCGACGTGCTGCCGGTGACGGTACACACCCGGCGGCCGGCGAGGTCGGCGACGCCGCGGATACCGGACCCCTGCGCGACCAGAATGCGTTGCTGCGCCTCGAAGTAGACGGTGGAGAAGTCGACCTGCTCGCGGCGTTCGCAGTTGACGGTCACCGTATTGACCACCACGTCCACCAGACGGTCCTGCAGCGCAGGGATCCGGTTCGCGGAGGACAGGATCCGGAACTCCGCCAGGTTCGGGTCGCCGAGCAGGTCCCGCGCCACCTCCCTCGCGATGTCCGCGTCGAATCCCTCGATCGACCCGGTGATCGGGTCCCGGAAGCTGAAGAGGTTGCTCCCGGTGTCCAGACCGACCACGAGTCGGCCACGCGCCCGGATCCGGTCCAGTACCGGGCTCTCGGGTGCGCCGTCGGGGAACGGGCGCAGGCTCGCGGTGGGGTTCGAGCACTGTTCGGGGGCGGGCTCGCCGGTGGGGCTGGGCGCCACCGCCGCGCCCTCGGGCAGTGGAGCGTTGGTGCCCTCCGGGTTGGCGGCGACGGGCGCGGTGGCCGAGGGTTGGGTGGCCGCGGGTTGGGTGGAACCGGTGGCCGTGGAGACGTCGTCGGGGCCGCCGCACCCGGACAGGACGCCCGCCAGGGCCGCGGCGACGACCGCGGCGGCCAGTATCCGCCGTCCTCGCCTGCCGTTCCCTGTCACTGGTACTCCCGCCATCGGGGCCACAGACCCAGCCCGATCCCGACCACCGTCAATGCCGACAATACGAGGGCGCCGGGCGTGAGGCCGGCGAGGGTGGAGTGGGCCCGCACCAGGTTGCCGCGCAGCTCCGCCCTGGCCTCCTCGATGGCCGCGTCGAGCTCCTTGTCGGCGATGAAGAAGAAGGCCGCCGAGTCGAGCTGGCCGGGGCCCACCGCGATGTCGGCCGCCCCGGTCCAGTCCCCGGCGGCGAGCAGCCCGTCGAGTCGCTCGTGTGCCTGGGCCCAGGCCGTCCGTGCCGCCGCGGCGGCCGCGATCTCGTCCTCGCCGACCTGCATCCCGCTGTGGTCGTACTCGTCGAGCAACGCCTGCAGGCGGTCGAGATGCTCGACGAACTGCGAGTGGTAGCGGGCACTGACGTCGCGTCGAACCAGGGCTAGGGTCTCGTCGGCGCGGGCCTGCTGGGTCAGGATTCGGGCGGTGGTCAGGGTGGACAGCGGCCGTGCACCCTGGTCGAGCGCGTTGCCGGTGGCGGTCGAGGAGATCAGCCCGGCGATCAGCAGCCAGCCGAGCAGCGCGGTGACGGCGGCTGCTGCCAGGATGAGTCCGGGGTTCAGGGTCCGGCGGGTCCACCGCGCGAGCAGGACCATCGCCGCCACCAGCGCGGCCAGCGACGCGAGCAGCAGGCCGATGGACAGCCACGGCGGGGTGGCGAACTCGGACTGGGCCTGCACGACGGTCGCGGCCTGCGCGGTGTGCAGCTGCTCGGCCAGCGGCAGCAGCGTGGTCTGCATGAGCGTCGACGCCTCGCGCAGGTACGCGGCGCCGACCGGGTACCCGATGCGGTTGTTGCTGCGGGCCGTCTCGACCAGACCGGTATACACCGGCAGGGACACGGACAGGTCGGTGAGCAGTCGGTGGGCGGTGTCGTCGGCAGTGGCGATGCCCGCGGACGCGTCGACCAGGTCCTGGCCGGCGTCGGTGACGGCGCGGGTGTAGCGGGCCCGCACGTCGGCGGGTTCGAGGCCGCCGGAGATGAACGCGGTGGTCGCGGCGGCATCCGCGATCGACAGCGAGCTGTAGAGGTCCTGCGAGGCATAGGCGAGCGGCTCGACCTGGGTCAGCAGCGCGTCGAGGGTGCGCGCCCGGTCCGAGACCTGGACGGCGGCGGCGCTGCCGGCGACCAGCGAGAGTACGGTGAGCGCCAACGCCACCAGGAGCAGCTTGCTGGGGGTGGTGCCCAGGTAGGCGCGGACGCGGCGAGATCGCCGCGGACGGGGCACGTCCGGCGACGGATGGTGCGTCGCGGCGGGCACTGGACGATCGTCGCCCAGCGGCTCCGTCGACGGCGCGACGCGATCAACCACCACGCACCCTTTCTATCTGGCCCGAGTGCCTGATACAGGGCAGCATATAAGCAGTAAACGCGCTGAGCGGTCGGTGACTCGCCTATGTTTTGTGGCCAACGAGTTTCGGACGGGGCACGAGGTGTGACGGCGGTCTGACGACGCGGTCTGATGTGGAGCGGGTGAACGAAGTCGATGCGTGGTGACGGAGACGGCTGGGCGAAGAGCGACGACGGCAGCCGCCAGTGGGGCCGGTTCGGTGCGGCGGGGCTGCTGTTGCGCGCGCCCGCTCCGGGCGGCGGGTCCGCGGTGTTGCTGCAGCACCGCGCGCAGTGGAGTCACCAGGGTGGAACCTGGGCGCTGCCCGGTGGTGCCCGCGACAGCCACGAGAGCACCACCCGGGCCGCGGTCCGCGAGGCCGAGGAGGAAGCCGGGATCGCCGGCAGCACGCTGCGGGTGCGCGCCGAGCGGGTCACCGCGCAGGCGGGTAGCGGCTGGACCTACACGACCGTGATCGCCGACGCGGAGACCACGCTGCCGACGGTGCCGAACGGCGAGAGCACCGAACTGCGGTGGGTGCCCGAGGAGGACGTCGAGGACCTGCCGCTGCACCCGGGCTTCGAGGCCAGCTGGCCGTCGTTGCGGGCGGTGCCGGTGCGGCTGCTGCTCGACACCGCCAACGTGCTGGGCTCGCGCCCGAACGGGTGGTGGCGCGACCGGGTCGGGGCCACCGGCGAACTGCTCGCCGAGCTGGCGCGGACGCTGCCACGGACCTTCGAACTGCCCGACGGCGGATTCGGCTGGTTGCCGCGGATCGAGGCGGTCCTCGAGGGTCAGGCGCGGGTGGTGGCGGAGGTCGGAGACCGGGTTCCGGTGCATGTCGCGACGGGCAGCGGCGACGACACCCTGGCGTCGCTGGCCGGGGCCGAGCCCTTCGCCGACCAGGCCGTCGAGCGGGTTCGGAACCTGCTGGCCGGGGACGAACAGCAGTTGACCGCGGTGGTCACCGCCGACCGCGGGCTGCGCGACCGGCTGCCCGAGACGGTGGTCCGGCTCTCGCCCTCGACCGTGCTCGGCTGGCTGGACTGACCGCACCGCGTTGGTCCCCGATGTCACATTGGTTCCCCGTCGGACACCCGATGTGACATTGGGGACCGGTGGGGGAAGGGTCAGCCGGCGTTGCGGGCCAACGCGTCGGACAGCGACCGGGCGGCCGCCTGCGGGTCCGCGGCCTCGGTGATCGCGCGGACCACCACGATGCGGTCGGCGCCGGCGTCGAGCACCTGGGGGAGCCGCTCCTCGTCGACCCCGCCGATGGCGAACCAGGGCCGGGTGGGGTGCGAGTCGGCGGTGCTGCGCACCAGGTCCAGGCCCGACGCGGCACGTCCCGGCTTGGTCGGGGTGGCCCACACCGGCCCGGTGCAGAAGTAGTCGACGCCGTCCTCGATGGCGGCGAGCTGGGCCTGCGCCCGATTGCCGGTGGAGCGCCCGATCACCACCCGCTGGCCGAGGATCTGCCGGGCGTAGTGCACGGGCAGGTCGCCCTGGCCGAGGTGCAGGACGTCCGCCCCCGCGGCCAACGCCAGGTCGGCGCGGTCGTTCACCGCGAGCAGGGCGCCGTGCCTACGGGCGGCTGCGGCCAGCTCGGCCAGCGCGCCCAACTCCTCGCGGGTCTCCATCGGGCCGAACTTCTGTTCGCCGGCCGAGCCCTTGTCCCGCAGCTGGATGATGTCGACGCCGCCGGACAGGGCCGCCTCGGCGAAGTGTGCCAGGTCACCGCGCTCTCGGCGGGCATCCGTGCACAGGTACAGCCGGGCGCTGGCCAGGCGTTCGCGGGGGGTCAGATGGTTACCGGAATGCGAGGGGGACACGTGCTCAACGGTAGTCTGATGGCGAACTAAGTGACACGGGAGTCCCGGCGAACGCGGGGCTGAGAGGGGGCTCGCGAGCCTTGACCGTCATACCTGACCCGGATCATGCCGGCGCAGGGAGTGAGGTGGAGTGGTGAGCAGAACTCTCGCGGTGGTCGGCGGCGGCGCGATCGGACTCGCGGTCGCCTGGCGGTCCGCGCAGGCGGGCTGGAAGGTCACGGTCTACGACCCGGCGGTCGGCTCGGGGGCGTCGTGGGTGGCCGGCGGCATGCTGGCCCCGCTGTCCGAGGGGTGGCCCGGCGAGGACGCGCTGCTGCAGGTGGGCGCGGCGTCGCTACAGCGGTGGCCGGACTTCGGCGGTGAGCTCGCGGCCCTCCTCGACGAGCCGTTGTTCACCTCGCACAGCTCGCTGACGGTCGCGCTGGACGCGGCCGACGCCGCGGACCTGCGCACCGTCGCCGAGTGGATCGAGACCCAGGGTTACCGGCTCGAGCTGCTGTCCCGGGCGCAGATCCGGGCGGCCGAGCCGTCACTGGCCCCCAACATCCGGCTGGCGCTGCTGGCCTCGACGGAGTCCGCGGTGGACAACCGGGCGCTGGTGCGCGCGCTGCGGCTGGCGTGCGAGGCCGCCGGGGTCGCGTTCGTGGCCGAGTCGGTGGTTGACCCGGAGTCGCTGCCCGCCGACCAGGTGGTGGTGGCGGCCGGCACCGGGGCGGCCGCGCTGTGGCCGGGTCTGCCGGTGCGCCCGGTCAAGGGCGAGATCCTGCGGCTGCACCATCGCCCCGGGGTGGCCCCCGCGCCCACCCAGACCATCCGCGGCAGCGTGCACGGCCGGCCCGTGTACCTGGTGCCGCGCGGCGACGGCATCGTGGTCGGCGCGACCCAGCACGAGTCCGGACTCGACACCCAGGTCACCGTCGGCGGGGTGCGGGACCTGATCGCGGACGCCCAGATCCTGATGCCGAGCATCGGCGAGTACGAGCTCTACGAGACCGCGGCGGGCCTGCGGCCGATGAGTCCGGACAACCTGCCGATCATCGGCCGGGTGTCGGACCGGGTGGTGCTCGCGGCCGGGCACGGCCGCAACGGCATCCTGCTCACCCCGCTGACCGCGGACGCGGTGGTCGCCGAGCTGTCCGGCGCGCCGCTGCCCGAGGCCAAGAACTGCGCGCCGGACCGCTTCGGTCCGACCGGCACCGCCCACTGACCGGCTCCTTCCACCGATCGACGAATGAGGAATTGATGACGAACACCCCGGTGAACATCGGTATCACCGTCAACGGCGAAGACCACCAGCTGTCCGAACCGCTGACGGTGGCGCAGCTGCTCGACCACCTCGGTCTGCCCGCCAAGGGCATCGCCGTCGCGGTGGACGGCGCGGTGCTGCCGCGCACCTCCTGGGACACCCCGGTCGGCAAGGGCTGGGAGATCGAGATCCTCACGGCGGTCCAGGGTGGCTGAGGCGACGGTGGCTGGGACCGGCACCCTCACCATCGGCGACCGCAGTTTCGGCTCGCGCCTGATCATGGGCACCGGCGGCGCCGCCAACCTCACCGTGCTCGAGGAGGCCCTGGTCGCCTCCGGCACCGAGCTGACCACGGTGGCGATGCGCCGGATCGACGCCACCGGCGGCACCGGCGTGCTGGACCTGTTGCGCCGGCTCGACATCGCGCCGCTGCCGAACACGGCGGGCTGTCGCGGCGCCGCCGAGGCGGTGCTCACCGCGCAGCTCGGTCGCGAGGCGCTCGAGACCGACTGGGTCAAGCTCGAGGTGATCGCCGACGAGCGCACCCTGCTGCCCGACGCCATCGAACTGGTCTCGGCGGCAGAACAACTCGTCGACGACGGCTTCACCGTGCTGCCGTACACCACCGACGACCCGGTGCTGGCCAAGAGGCTCGAGGACGTGGGCTGCGCGGCGGTGATGCCGCTGGGTTCGCCGATCGGAACGGGCCTGGGCATCTCCAACCCGCACAACATCGAGATGATCGTCGAGGCGGCCGGGGTTCCGGTGATCCTCGACGCCGGCATCGGGACCGCCAGCGACGCGACGCTGGCCATGGAACTCGGCTGCGACGCGGTGCTGCTCGCGACCGCGGTGACGCGGGCGAAGGACCCGGCGCTGATGGCGTCCGCGATGGCGTCGGCGGTGGTCGCCGGGTACCAGGCCCGCCGGGCCGGCCGGATCCCGAAGCGGTTCTGGGCCCAGGCGTCGTCACCGATGTAGGGGTGGACACGGGGAGGTCTCAGGGTGGGAGTCATCCCAGGGGATGACGCCGGAATGAGACCTGCGGGCGATGCGCTCGGCTCCGGCATCCGGCAGAGTTCCCCTCATGATTGAAGTGAGGGGTTTGACGAAGACGTTCGGGCCCACGAAGGCGGTCGACGACCTGACCTTCACCGTGAAGCCGGGGATCGTGACCGGATTTCTCGGGCCGAACGGTGCCGGCAAGTCGACGACGATGCGGATGATCCTGGGCCTGGACCGGCCCACGTCCGGCACGGCGCTGATCGACGGCCAGGCGTACCACGACCTGAAGCAGCCGCTGCGGACGGTCGGCGCGCTGCTGGACGCAAAGTGGGTGCACCCCAACAGGTCCGCGAAGGCGCACCTGCAGTGGATGGCGGCGTCCAACGGGATCCCGTCGTCGCGGGTGGACGAGGTGCTGCGGCTGGTGGGCCTGACCGAGGTGGCCGGCAAGAAGGCCGGCGGATTCTCGCTCGGCATGTCGCAGCGGCTCGGCCTGGCCGGCGCGCTGCTCGGCGACCCGAAGGTGCTGCTGTTCGACGAGCCGGTCAACGGCCTCGACCCCGAGGGCATCGTCTGGATCCGAAAGTTCATGCAGCGCTTGGCCGCGGAGGGACGCACCGTCCTCGTGTCGAGCCACCTGCTCTCCGAGATGGCGCTGACCGCAGAGCATCTCGTGGTGATCGGCCGTGGCCGGCTGATCTCGGACACGACGGTCAAGGAGTTCGTCGACCGGTCGTCCGAGTCGACGGTCCGGGTCCGCAGCCCCCAGTTGGACGCGCTGCGCAGCCTCCTCACCTCGCACGGCCTGACGGTGCGCGAGGACGGCCACGCGGCGAGTGCCGCGGCGGCGCTGGTGGTGCTCGACTCCACCACCGACGCGATCGGCCAGATCGCGGGTAGCAACGGGATCGTGCTGCACGAGTTGGCGTCCCAGCAGGGATCGCTCGAGGACGCGTTCATGAAACTGACCGGTGACGACGTGCAGTACCACGCCGCGGGCGTCGAAGAAGTGATGGGAGGGGCACTCTGATGGGTGTTCTGGCCGCAGAACGAATCAAGCTCACCTCGACCAAGTCGCCGTGGTGGTGCACGGTCGCCATCGTGGTGCTGGGCCTGGGCCTGGCCGCGGTGATCGGCCTCAGCGCCAAGGCGAGCCTGAATGCCTTCAACAACGAGAACGCGAGCGGCGACAGGCCGGACTTCGAGCCGTTCCTGCCCCAGCTCTCGGACGCCGTCGGAGGCGTGTCGGGCTTCGGCGTCCTGGTGCTGATGATCATGGCAGCCCTCGCCGTCACCAGCGAGTACCGCTTCGGCCTGATCCGGACCACCTTCCAGGCCGTGCCGCGGCGGGACTCGGTGCTGGTCACCAAGGCGGGCCTGATCGGGGTCTTCGGTGCCGTACTGACCTTCGTGCTGACCTTCGGCGCCTACGCGATCGCCAAGGTCACCGCCGGTGAGGAGGCCGGGGCTGCCCTGAAGCTGACCGGTGACGAGGCGTGGCGGGCGATCTACGGCGTGCCGATCTACGCGCTGCTCTGCGTGTTCCTCGCGGTGGCGGTGGGCACCCTGGTGCGTCAGTCGGCGGGCGCGATCACCCTGCTGCTGCTGTGGCCGCTGCTGATCGAGAGCCTGTTCGGCCTGTTCGGCACCTTCGGCCGCAACGTGCAGCCGTTCCTGCCGTTCATGAACGCCAACCACTTCCTCGGCTCGGACCAGGGCGTGGACTGGCACTGGGGGCCCTGGGGCAGCCTGGTCTACTTCGCGGCCTTCGTGGCCGTCGTCTTCGGCGCCGCGCTGTTCCTGGTGAACCGCCGCGACGCCTGACCTGCCGTAGCGCTGGACACGCTGCGGTAACCGTGCGCGACCGTCGCCCCGACTGCGGGGGGTGACGGTCGCGCACTGTCGTCTGCGGAGCCCCGGCATTGTCTGTAACCCTCGGTTACACTTCGAAGGGTGAGCGAGGACCCTGCGCCCCAGCCGGTGGTCGACTGGTTTCGAACCATGAACCGCCGACCCGCGCTCGTCGACGCCGTCCGCCGGGCGCGCCGGGCGCTGCCCGGGGACCCCGCCTTCGGCGACCCGCTCTCGACCGCCGGACCCGGCGGCGTCCGCGCCATGGCCCGGGTCGCGGACCGGCTGCTCGAGGACGGTCCCGGCGCGTCGCGGGAGGTGAGCCTCGGCACCCTGCAGGTCTGGCAGGCCCTGCTCGAACGCACCGGCCGGGGACGCGGCACCCGCCAGGTCACCATCGTGTTCACCGATCTGGTCGGGTTCTCCAGTTGGTCACTCGGCGCGGGCGACGAGGCCACCCTGACGCTGCTGCGGCAGGTGGCCAGCGCGGTGGAACCGCCGTTCGTGGAGCGCGGGGGACATGTGGTCAAGCGGCTCGGCGACGGGCTGATGGCCGTGTTCGCCTACCCGGAGCGCGCGCTGGAGGCGGTGTTCGAGGCCCGCGACCGGCTCGCCGAGGTGGAGCAGGAGGGCTTTCGGCCGCGGATGCGGGTGGGCCTGCACACCGGGATGCCGAGACAGCTGGGCGACGACTGGCTGGGCGTGGACGTCAACGTCGCCGCCCGGGTCATGCAGGCCGGGGCGGACGGCAACGTCGTCGCGTCCGCGCACACCCTCGACGCGCTCGACCCGCAGACGCTCGAGACCCTCGGACTGCGGGCCAGGCCGTACCGGCGCGGGTTGTTCGCGCCGGCCCCGCGCGGCGTCCCCGACGACCTGCGGATGTTCACCCTGACCAGGTAGGCGGCTCCGCCGCCGGTGCGCCTTTCTGGTAGCGGTCGCCACCAGAAAGGCGCGTCAGTGCAGGCGCCAGAGCGGGGAGACCGGACCGTGGCCGGAACCGAGGTCGTACGACGCCGCCAGGCACCGGGTCACCCACTGCTTGCCGAACTCGACGGCCTCGGGCATCGGGTACCCGTTGGCCAGCGCGCACGCCACCGCGGCGGCGAGGGTGTCGCCGCCGCCGTGGTCGTTGCCGGTCTCGATCCGCGGGCTGGTGAACTCGTGGAAGGTGTCGCCGTCGAAGAGCAGGTCGGTGCTGTCCGGCGAGGTGCGCAGGTGCCCGCCCTTGACCAGCGCCCACTGCGCGCCGAGCCCGTGCAGGGCCTCCGCGGCCCGACGCGCCGACGCGTCGCCCACCACCTCGATGCCGGTGATCAGGCGGATCTCGTCGAGGTTCGGCGTCACCAGCGACGCGATCGGGATCAGGGTGTTCCGGACCGCGTCGAGTGCCTCGGCATGCAGCAGCGGGTCGCCGTGCATCGATGCGCACACCGGGTCCACCACCAGCGGCACGGCGTGGTCACGGCCGATCCCCACCTCGCCGCAGACCTGTGCCACCGCCTCGATGATCGCGGTGGACGCCAGCATCCCGGTCTTGGCGGCGCTCACCCCGATGTCGGTGACCACGCTGCGCACCTGGTCCGCCACGACCTGCGGCGGAATCTCGTGAAACCCGCTGACCCCCACGGAGTTCTGCACCGTCACCGCCGCGACCGCGACGCACGCGTGGACCCCGCACAGGGCCATGGTGCGGGAGTCGGCCTGGATTCCGGCACCGCCACCGGAATCGGTGCCGGCGATGGTGAGGACGCGGATCGGGGTCTCGCCGTCGGGGGTCAGGGGCA
The DNA here is from genome assembly GCF_056401315.1 of Rhodococcus sp. P4_F5. NCBI lineage: Bacteria > Bacillati > Actinomycetota > Actinomycetes > Mycobacteriales > Nocardiaceae > Rhodococcus > Rhodococcus sp. P4_F5. The sequence continues at coordinate 14,241 of NZ_JBFUJP010000027.1, forward strand.
GCAGGTTCACGGCCAGAGCCTATCCATCCGCCGGTGCCGTGCGGCCGGTGGTGCCCGACGCCCCGGCCGCCGTCGCCGCCATCGGCAGGTACACCCGGCCGCCCGCCGCGGCGAACTCCGCGGACTTCTCGGTCATGCCGGCCTCGACGGCCGCCGCGTCGGTCAGCCCGTTGCGTTCCGCGTATTCGCGGACGTCGGCCGAGATCCGCATGGAGCAGAACTTGGGGCCGCACATCGAGCAGAAGTGCGCCGTCTTCGCGGGTTCGGCGGGCAGCGTCTCGTCGTGGTACTCGCGGGCCGTGTCCGGGTCCAGGGACAGCGCGAACTGGTCACGCCAGCGGAACTCGAAGCGCGCCTTGGACAGTGCGTCGTCGCGTTCCTGCGCCCGCGGATGCTGCTTGGCGAGGTCGGCGGCGTGCGCGGCGATCTTGTAGGTGATCACCCCGACCTTCACGTCGTCGCGGTTCGGCAGGCCGAGGTGCTCCTTCGGCGTGACGTAGCAGAGCATCGCGGTGCCGGCCTGGGCGATGATCGCGGCGCCGATCGCGGAGGTGATGTGGTCGTAGGCGGGCGCGATGTCGGTGGCCAGCGGTCCGAGGGTGTAGAACGGGGCCTCCTCGCACAGCTCCTCCTCGAGCCGGACGTTCTCGACGATCTTGTGCATCGGCACGTGCCCCGGGCCCTCGATCATCACCTGCACGCCATGGGATTTCGCGATCCTGGTGAGCTCGCCCAGGGTGCGCAGCTCGGCGAACTGGGCCTCGTCGTTGGCGTCCGCGATCGAACCGGGACGCAGTCCGTCGCCGAGCGAGAAGGTGACGTCGTACTCGCGCAGGATCGCACAGAGCTCCTCGAAGTGCGTGTACAGGAACGACTCCCGATGGTGCGCCAGGCACCACGCGGCCATGATCGAGCCGCCGCGCGAGACGATGCCGGTGACCCGCTTCGCGGTGAGCGGGACGTACCGCAGCAGCACCCCGGCATGCACGGTCATGTAGTCGACGCCCTGCTCACACTGCTCGATCACGGTGTCGCGGTACACCTCCCAGGTCAACGCGGCCGGATCTCCGCCCACCTTCTCGAGGGCCTGGTAGATCGGCACCGTGCCGACGGGCACCGGGGAGTTGCGCAGGATCCACTCCCGGGTCTGGTGGATGTCCTTGCCGGTGGACAGGTCCATGATGTTGTCCGCGCCCCAGCGCGTGGCCCACACCATCTTCTCCACCTCCTCGCCGATGGACGAGGTGACCGCGGAGTTGCCGATGTTCGCATTGATCTTCACCGCGAACCGCTTGCCGATGACCATCGGTTCGGACTCGGGGTGGTTGTGGTTCGCGGGGATTACCGCGCGCCCCGCGGCGACCTCCGCGCGCACCACCTCCGGGTCCACACCCTCACGTGCCGCACAGAAGTGCATCTCCGCGGTGACGATTCCGGCCCGGGCCCAGGCCAGCTGGGTACGCGCTGTGTTGGATCCCCCGCCGCTTCGCTCGCCCCCGATGTCGACGGCATCCGGCTTGCGCCACCCGTCGCGGGTCTTCGGGAGCCCCGCCTCGAGGTCGATCACCGCGTCGGCGTCGGTGTACGGGCCGGACGTGTCGTAGAGGTCCAGGTGTTCGCCGTTGGTGAGATGTACGCGGCGGACCGGAACCGACAGGGTGCCCACGCCGGGGGCGTCGACCTGGCGGTACTGCTTGCTGCTGCCCTCGATGGGGCCGGTGGTGACGGTGCTGGTCGCGACAGCGGTGTCCGTGACAGCGGTGTTCGTGACAGGGGTGATCCCCATGATGGTGCGCTCCCTACGCCGGCATTACCCGGTCAGGTTCATACGGTCGACGGCCCTGACGCTCGAAATGAGCTAGCCGTCCTCTCAGCCCGCTGGTGCGAGCCCCCGTGGGATGTGTAGTTGTCGAGCGCGACGATAGCGCCCGCCGGCCGAACCCACCACCCGGGCCGTGCCCGTCCGGGCCCCGCCGTCCCGCTAACTGGAACTTGTTACAGAAATCGGCACTGACGGCCGGGCCGTGCCATATAGTGGCGTACGTCACATTACGGTGACGCGCAGGGTGAAGGAGTATGTCGATGATTGCAGAGGCGCCGACCGCGGAAGTGTCGAACAATGCAGCTCAGAACCGTTTCGAGTTGTGGCTCAACGGCGATCTCGTCGGCATTCTCGGTTACTACGATTTGGACTCGAGGGCGCGCGGGGTGGGGCGTGGGGGACGGGGCGGTCCGCCGGTCGTCTCGTTCATGCACACCGTGATCGTCGAGGACTTCGGCCACCGCGGGCTGGCCGCGGTGATGGTGCGCAAGGCCCTCGACGCGGCCCGCGGCTACGGCTGGAAGGTCCGCCCGGTGTGCACGTACCTGCAGCGGTTCGTCGTGGACAACCCGCAGTACCGGGACATGCTCGTCCCCGTGTGAGGCGTCGGCCGGTCGGCATCCGGGTTCCGGTGGCCCAGGTGCCGATTTGGCTACGATTAGGCGAATAGTGGGCCACATCTTCCGGCTGGGCTTGGCTGAGCCGCAGAAGCTGATTACATGGTGGTGTGGATCACATCTTCAGGCGGCGCCCCGTCCAGGCCGCGGCGGTGACCAGGCCCGTCGTTGCAGCAGCTGACCCGGCGCTGGCCTGCGTCGAGGACAACCCCTCGCACTCCCGCTACGACCTCTGGGTCGGCGACGAACTGGTGGGGATCCTCGGCTACCGCGCAGCGGACGGCGTCACCGAACTGCCCGCCGGTGTCGGCGGCCTCGGCGACGGCGACGTCATCGCGCTGATGCACACCGTCGTCAAGGAGGACTTCGGCGGCCGTGGCTGGGCGGCCGTCCTGGTACGCGAGGTGCTCGAGGAGAGCAGGGTCCGCGGGATCCGGGTCCGTCCGGTGTGCACCTACCTGCGCCGCTACCTCGGGGCGCACCCCGAGTACCTGCCCCTCGTCGACGACTGGGACTGACCGCCCGACTAGCTGTACTTCCCAGGCAGGTTGGTCGAAGGATTGCAACGACACACTGTGACCGGTCGTTGAACAGCGAAGGTCTCCTGTCGTGAAGTGGAGCTACTACGACAACCACTCACCGACAGGAGACCTTCGTGGTCCACGCTAAYGCACCCCTGACMCCCAGRGGCCGGCTACTRCTCGCCAGACGCATCATCGACGAAGGCTGGCCGGTCAACCGCGCCGCCGAACACTTCAACGTCTCCTGGCCCACCGCCAAACGGTGGGCGGTRCGCTACCAGGAGATGGGCGAAGCRGGCATGGCCGACCGATCCAGTCGCCCCCATCGCAGCCCGAACCGCACCCCACCACCACAGGTCCGCAAGATCGTGGACCTGCGGTGGCGCAGACGACTCTCACCGCAGGCCATCGCCTCACGATTGAACATGCCCGCCTCGACCGTGCACGCAGTCCTGGTCCGCTGCCGCCTGAACCGGCTCTCGCACATCGACATCCGCACCGGYGAGGTCATCCGCCGCTACGAACACCCGCATCCGGGATCGATGATCCACGTCGATGTGAAGAAGCTCGGCAACATCCCCGACGGCGGCGGMTGGCGTTTCGTCGGACGCGTCAAGGGCCGCAAGAACCGTCAACAGACCCCGGGCACGAAACGCAGCCGACACCACAACGAACTGCTCGGGCATGCGTTCGTRCACACCGTCATCGACGACCACTCCCGCGTCGCCTACGCCGAGATCCACGACGACGAAACCGCACAGACCGCGGTCGGGGTGCTGCGCCGAGCCGTCAGCTGGTTCGCCGCCCGCGGCGTCACCGTCGAACGCGTCCTCTCCGACAACGGMGGCTGCTACCGCTCSGCYCTGTGGAAGCAGGTCTGCRCCGAGCTGGCGGTCACGCACAAACGCACCCGCCCGTACCGGCCGCAGACCAACGGGAAGATCGAACGTTTCCACCGCACSATGGCGCAGGAGTGGGCGTTCGCCCGGCACTACAAGTCAGAACAGGCCCGACGGACAGCGTTGCCGGCGTGGTTGCACACCTACAATCACCACCGGCAACACTCCGCCATCGGCAGGAACGTTCCCTTCAGTCGTTTGACCAACGTCCCTGGGCAGTACAACTAGCCCAGTTCCACCACGACCGGGGCGTGGTCGCTGGCGCCCTTGCCCTTGCGTTCCTCCCGGTCGATGGACGCGCCGGTGACCCGGGCCGCGAGTGCCGGGGAGGCCAGCGCGAAGTCGATCCGCATGCCCTGACGCTTGGGGAAGCGCAACTGCGTGTAGTCCCAGTAGGTGTAGACGCCGGGGCCGGGCGTGTGCGGTCGGGTGACCTCGGCGAACCCGATCTCGGTGAACGCGTCGAATGCATCCCGTTCGGGCTGCGAGGTGTGCGTCTTTCCCTCGAACAACGCCGGGTCCCACACGTCCTCGTCGGTCGGTGCGACATTCCAGTCGCCGACCAGTGCGACCTGGGCGTCGGGGTCCTCGGCCAGCCACTTCGCGGCGTCGTCCCGCAGGGTGGCCAGCCAGTCCAGCTTGTAGCGGTAGTGCGGGTCCGCCAGCTCACGGCCGTTCGGCACGTACAGGCTCCACACCCGGACGCCGCCGCAGGTGGCGCCGATCGCCCGCGCCTCCACCACCGGGGTCGCGATCTCGAGGCTGTCGGGGACCTCCTTGGCGAAGCCGGGCTGGCCCTCGAAGCCGACCTGGACGTCCTCGAGGCCCACCCGGGAGATCAGCGCGACGCCGTTCCACTGGCTCAGGCCCACGTGCGCCACCTCGTAGCCGAGGTCGGTGAACCGTTCGGTGGGGAACTGGTCGTCCCGGCACTTGGTCTCCTGGATGGCGAGCACGTCCGTCTCGGTCCGCACCAGCCAGTCCACGATCCGGTCCGTGCGGGCCCGTACCGAGTTCACATTCCACGTCGCCAGTCGCATGAGGTCAGCGTAGTGCGGGGCGCCGACATGCCGGGCGCCCGCCACCGCGTCACGCGGCGGGCGGGTCAGGCGGGCGCGGTGGCGTAGCGGTACCGGTGGTGCTCGACCATCCCCAGCGACTCGTACAGCGCGAGCGCCGGCGCGTTGTCGGCGACCACCTGCACGTAGGTGTGGGTGGCGCCGAGGTCGCGGCCCCAGCGGATCATCTCGGCGCAGATCAGCATGCCGAGCCCGCGTCGACGGTGGTCGGCGGCGACCTCGACGGCGGACAGCCCCACCCAGTGACGGCCGTCGGGGGCCTCGGTGACCGCGGCGCGGGTGACGGCCAGCGCCTCCGCGGGCCCGCCGAGGGAGCCGAAGCCGACCCGGCCCTCGCGGACCGCGCCCAGCACCTCAGCGGCCGACGCGGGCAGCGCATCGCCGTGGTAGTGGTACAGCGAGAGCCACCGCTCGTCCGGGGCGTCGTCGACCCGGACCATGGACTCCCCGTCGGGCAGCGTGAGGTTCGCGATGTCCGCGGCCATCACCTGCACCTCGTCGGAGACCTCCCAGCCGGCGGGCGGGGTGGCGAGCCGGTCCGGCAGCAGCAGGGTCAGCGGCTGGCCGCGCTCGGCGTACCAGGCGCGCAGCCGGTCGAGGGTGTCGCCGCTGTGCAGGTCGCCGATCCGGTCGGCCGGGCCCAACGCAGTCGCGGCGTTGGCGCGGCGGGTGAAGCCGTCGCCGTACCGGGCCAGCCAGCCGTTGACCCAGGTCTGCTCGGTGCCGGGCCAGCCGTCGGCGGCCGCGAACTCGAGCGACCGGATCTCCCGGGTGAGCACGGGGCGGGGGCCGACGGTCTTGAGCGCGACCACCTGGTCGGGCGCGACCTGCACCACCCGGCCGTCGGGCGATCGGACCACGACGGCGGGGCTGAGCGAGACCAGCTCGCCGATCATGTCCGTCAGCGGTCGCGGGTAACCGGGCGGCAGCTTGTAACGCAGCACCACCCGGCTGCCCAGGACGGCGTCAGCCTTCATCGTGACCGTCAGTACTCATCGTCTTGGGTCAGTACTCGTCGTGACCGAACGGGTCTTCGACCGTGCCCGGTACCCAGCTCAGGCCCGGCTTGCCCCATCCGGAGCGCTTGATGATCTTCTTCGCGGCCCGGGCGTGCCGGCCGATCAGCATGTCCGTGTAGAGGAAACCGTCCAGGTGGCCCACCTCGTGCTGGAGCATCCGGGCGAAGAAGCCGGTGCCCTCGACGACCACGGGGGAGCCGTCGGCCTCGAGGCCGGTGACCCGCGCCCAGTCGGCGCGGCCGGTGGGGAACTGCTCGCCCGGCACCGACAGGCAGCCCTCGTCGTCGTCCTCGGGGTCCGGCATGGTCTCCGGGATCTCGGAGGTCTCGAGCACCGGGTTGATCACGGCGCCGCGGCGACGCTCGCCGTCGGGGCTGGCGTCGTAGTCCGGGCAGTCGTAGACGAACACCCGCAGCCCGACACCCACCTGGGTGGCGGCCAGGCCGACACCGTTCGCGGCGTCCATGGTGTCGTACATGTCGGAGATGAGTTCGGCGACCTCGGCCACCGGCTGGGTCACGGGCTTGGTCGGCTCGTGCAGCACCGGGTCACCGACGATCACGATGGGAAGGATTGCCATGCTGACCAGGATAGTGGGACGGTCTGCGGCGACGCGCCCGCACCGGATGCGAGTCCCCGGTCGGGTCGACCGTGGTTCAATATTCTGCGAAAGCACAGCGGTGTAGTTCGTGTGTGATTCGTTGCCCGGTCAGCTGAGGCTGTCGGGCAGCCGGGGTAGTTTGTGGGATCGCTGAGTTTGGGCGAGAGCTCGAAGTGGGGAGTGAGATGGACGGCGCAGTCGCGCGTAGCCGGAATTCCGAGGCCACCGAGCCGCAGGGTGCGAACGACGTCGGCACCGACGGACTCACCCGACGCGATCACGACATTCTGTCCTTCGAACGCCAGTGGTGGAAGTACGCCGGCGCCAAGGAAGAGGCCATCAAGGAACTCTTCGACATGTCGGCGACCCGCTACTACCAGGTGCTCAATGCCCTGGTCGACCGCCCGGAGGCGCTCGCCGCGGACCCCATGTTGGTCAAGCGGTTGCGCCGGCTGAGGGCCAGCCGGCAGAAGGCCCGGGCTGCCCGCCGCCTCGGATTCGACATCACCTAGATGCCGGCGATCGCGCGATGGCAACTAAGGTCGGTGACGTGAGCACCCCGAATCCCGAGCCGTCGGGCCCGCCGCTTCGCGCCCTCGCGATGGTGCTGATCGCCCTCGCGATCGCCTTCGCGGGCATCGGCGCAATGGCCCTGTCCGGGTCCGACTCGGATTCGCAGGCCCCCACCATCGTGCCGAGCGTGGCCCCGGTCAAGGGCTCGGCGAACACCCCCGCCGCATCCGCGCGCCCCTCCACGCCGCCGCCGGCCACCACCTCGGCGGCCGTCACCACGACCAGCCTCCCGACCTCCGCCGCGGCGCTCGACCGGTCCGCGATCCCCGTGCGGGTGTTCAACAACAGCATCGTCAGCGGGCTGGCCGCGGAGACCGCGAGCACGCTCGAGGCCGAGGGCTGGACGGTGTCCGAGACCGGCAACTACGCCGACGGCACGATCGCCAAGACCACCGTCTACTACCGCCCCGGTTCCGCCAGCGAGAAGCAGGCCGCGACGGAGATCGCGGCGGAGATCGGCGCCACCGCCGAGCCGCGCTTCGCGGGCATCGAGGCGTCCTCACCCGGCGTCATCGTGATCGTCACCTCCAAGTAGCGGTCACCGCCTCGTACGTCGTACACCTGGTCGGCCGGTCCATCCCGGCTGGCTATGATCAGTTCACTTCCAGCCCACCTGAAGGAGCGGTTTGATGGCCATGCTTACCCGACGCGACACGCAGACTCGCGGCCGCAAGTCCTGGCGCGTCGTTGCCCCGATGGTCGCGTTGGCGGCCGTTGGCCTCACCGCGTGCAGCAACGGCGAATTCCCCAGTGACGTTCCCGGCACCACGCCGCCGGTGTGGACCGGCATGCCGGCCCCCGCGGGCGCCCCCGGTTCGGGCGGCCACGCGGGTGAGGGCGCAGAGCCCGCCGACCAGGTCCGCACCAGCCTGCGCAACGCCGACGGCACCAACGTCGGTTCCGTCGTGTTCGCGTCGGCCGACGACCACGTCACGGTCACCGTTCTCGGGTCCGGACTGACCCCCGGCTTCCACGGCCTGCACGTCCACTCGGTGGGCAAGTGCGAGACCAACTCGGTGGCGCCGACCGGCGGCGAACCGGGCAACTTCCTGTCCGCCGGCGGCCACTTCCAGGCGGCGGGGCACACCGGTCACCCGCAGAGCGGCGACCTGACGTCCCTGTACGTGCGCGAGGACGGCACCGCCGAGCTGGTCACCTCCACCGACGCCTTCACCATCGAGGACCTGCGCAACAACGGCGCCGGCACCGCGATCGTCGTGCACGCGGGTGCGGACAACTTCGGCAACGTGCCGACCCGGTACGGCCTGCCCGAGGGTGCGAAGGTGCCGGACCAGGCCACGCTGGACACCGGCGACGCGGGCGCCCGCGAGGCCTGCGGCGTCATCAAGTAGCCACCCGAGCGCAAGTCCCGCCGACGACGGCCGTCCGCCTTCGTCGACAACACCCGACGCCGCACCGGAATGACGCTGGCCACATGCCAGTTCCCGGTCGCGGCGTCGGTGTGTTTGCTGTGATTGGATCAACACCGTGGCAGTCCACTTCGCCGGTTCCGCCCGGCCGACACTCGGTGTCGAATGGGAGATCGCGCTGGTCGACCGGGCCACGCGCGATCTGTCGAACACCGCGCCGCAGGTCTTCGAGGCGATGCAGTCGATCGACGGCTTCGACCCGGCTCGGCTGCACAAGGAATTCCTCCGCAACACCGTCGAGCTGGTGACCGGGGTGTGCGACACAGTCGGCGAGGCGATCGCGGACCTCGACGAGACCATGGTCCTGCTGCGCCGGGCGTCCGCGCCGTTGGGCGTCGAGCTGCTCTGCGCCGGCACCCACCCGTTCGCGCAGTGGAGCTCCCAACAGGTGACCCGCGCCCCGCACTACGACGAGATGATCGAACGCACCCAGTGGTGGGGTCGGCAGATGCTGATCTGGGGTGTCCACGTGCACGTCGGGGTGTCCTCGGCGGAGCGGGTGTTCCCGATCATCAACGCGTTGCTGGTGAAGTACCCGCACCTGCTGGCGTTGTCGGCGTCGTCGCCGATGTGGGCGGGGGTGGACACCGGATACGCCAGCAACCGGGCACTGATGTTCCAGCAGCTGCCCACCGCCGGGCTGCCGTTCCAGTTCGAGAACTGGTCGCAGTTCGAGGGATTCGTGCACGACCAGCTCAAGACCGGTGTCATCGAGCGGCTCGGGGGACTGCACTGGGACATCCGGCCCGCGCCGCAGTGGGGCACCATCGAGGTGCGGGTGTGCGACGGCGTCTCCACCCGCACCGAGCTCAGCGCGATCGTGGCGCTGATCCACTGCCTGGTGGTGTACTTCGACCGCTGTCTCGACGACGGCGTGGAGTTGCCCGGGATGCCGCCGTGGCACGTGCAGGAGAACAAGTGGCGCGCCGCCCGTTACGGGCTCGACGCGGAGATCATCCTCGACGCGGACAGTAACGAGCGGCTCGTCACCGACGACCTGGACGACCTGCTCGAGCAGTTGGCGCCGGTCGCCCGTGACCTCGGCTGCGCCGACGAGCTGGCCCGGGTCGCGGACATCCCGCGGCGCGGCGCCTCGTACCAGCGGCAGCGTGCGGTGGCCGCCGGGGCGGGCGGCGACCTGACCGCGGTGGTGGACTCCCTGGTGGCCGAACTAGGTCGTTAAGTCGCTGTTCATGCACCGTTTACTATGTACGAGTGCTGAGCAGTCCCACGCCCGTGTCGATCCCCGGGCGAAGCTGGACGCGGGCGCGTCTACTGGTCACGATCGGCGCGGCGGCGCTCGCCCTGGTGCTGGTGGCGCTGCAGGTGCTGGCCGCGCGGCACGGGTTCGAGGGGCCGCTCGCGAGCCTGGCCCGGGACTTCGCCGGGACGCCCAAGTCGATGTCGGTGCCGTGGGCCGGGTTCGCGCTCGCGCTGGTCGGCCTGACGGGCCGGCAGCGACTGCTCGCGGTGGGCGCGGCGGTGGGACTGGACGCGGTCTTCGCGGCCGGTCGGCTGCTCACCGGCGGCCCCGCGGCCGTCGGCAACGGCCCGACCTGGGTGCTCGTCGGGATCGCGGTGGTCGCCGCCGTCCGCTGGACCGGTTCGCAGCGCGCCGACGCGCTGCGGGGCGCGGCGCTGGGCGCGCTCCTGATCCTCGCCACCAAGTTCGGCGACGTGTGGCTCGAGATCACCGTGCTGACCCGACCGCGGGTCCTCGACCAGTACCTGGAGCTGGCCGACCGCGCGTTCGGCAGCCCGTCCTGGGTGATGGGCCGGGTGGTCGAGGCGTCGGGTGACCTCGGCTACGGGGTGTTGCACTGGGTGTACATCGAACTGCCGGTCGCGGCGATCGTCGTCGCGCTGTACCAGCTCCGAAACGGCTGGCCCGCCCACTACCTGGTGCGGACGTTTCTGGTCATCGGGCTGATCGGGCCCCTGTTCTACCTGGTCTTCCCGGTGGTCGGTCCGGACTTCGCGTTCGGCACCGCGGGCGCGGGCGCCCAGCTCGGCGACTACTGGCCGCACACGTTGCCCACCTTCACCGACCCGGCGACGTTCGAGTTCGACGCCCCGGCGCCGCGCAACTGCATGCCCAGCCTGCACACCGCCTGGGCGCTGGCGATCTTCGTGCACTCACGGGGTGGCCCGCGTTGGCTGCGCTGGGGCGGCACGTTCTGGCTGGTGTGCACGCTCGCCGCGACCCTCGGCTTCGGCTACCACTACGCGGTGGACCTGCTGGCCGGCGTGGTGCTGTGCCTGACCGTCGAGGCGGCGCTGCGCGATCCGGAACGGGGCTGGGGCCGATTCCGGGTCCGTCTGGTGGTCGGCGGCGCGGCGGTGTTCGTGGCGCTGCTGGCGTCCTACCGCTACCTGGCGGTCCCGATCGCGCAGTTCCCGGAGCTCTCCGTGCCGCTGTTGCTGGGCGCGACGGGCGCGGTGGTGCTGGCCTTCTACGCGACCTTCTTCGCGGCACCGGGGACGGCGCTCGCGCGGTGGGGCGGACGCGTCGACGCCGCGCCCATCGCCGGCGGACACGAGAGTCTCACGGCGGAACCCGACACCGAGAGCGTCGGCGTTCGGCAGTGACCGGCACCCGGTAGCGCGCGTCCGCGGTCACCTCCCGCGAACGCGCGCCGAGGGGCCGAGTCAGCGTCGCCGCGACGGGCGGCCGGCTCGGATCCGGCTCACCTCGGCTCGTGCGAACTCGACGCGTCCGGTGTCGTCGCCGTGGGACTCGGCCAGCGCGTCGGCAAGGTCGCCGGCGGCCTCGAGAACGTGTCCGGTCCGGGTGCGGTCGGCACGACTCTTGGCGGCCTTGCGGAAGGCCTTGCGGGTCTTCCTGTCTCCGCACAGTGTGGTGAGTTCGTCCTCGGTGATGATTCCGTCCGCGGCCTCGGGGGCCAGGATGTCGTGCAGGAACTGGCGTTCGCGCGGAACCGTCATCCGGAACACCCGGACCACGATGACAAGGGCGACGGCAATGAGGAGGATCCACAGGGGGAGGATCAACGTGTTGCTTCCGCGGGCGAGGGCGCCGGCGGAGTCCCACAGCCCGTGCAACAGCATCGCGGTCGCCATCAGCACGACACCGCGTCCCGCGCGCCGCGGCTCGGCGGGACGGCCCAGCAGGTAGACGAGGCCGGCGCAGAAGATCGCGCTGTAGAGAACGTGCGCGGCCACCCCGAAGACCATGCGGAGCCAGACGGTGGACAGTTCGGCGCCGATCTGGTTGGCGCCGAACTGCGAGGCGGCCGAGTTCATTGCGTAGAGAACGTCTTCGAAGATCTGGAAGCCGAGTCCGATGAACGCGCCGAGAACGAATCCGTCGAACGCGGTGCGGACCAGGCGCGAGGCCAGCGCGATGAGCAGGACCAGCCCGATGCCCTTGGCGGTCTCCTCGGTGAACGGCGCCGCGAGTCCCGCTCCCCAGTCCGAGGCCCAGGCCTGGCCGAACACCTTGGCGTAGAGGGCGAGGATCGCGTCGTTGGCATTGGCGGCCATCGCCCACGTTGCGGCGAAGCCTCCCCACAGGAAGGCCACCACCATCAGCTTGACGGGTTGGCGTGCGTACCGGTCGATGTGGTGGGTGAACCACCAGAAGAGCGCGCCGTACACGGTGAACAGGATCACCGACAGCCCGATGGCCTGACCGTAGGCACCGGCGGCGGCGGACAGCATCGAGGCGAACTGGAAGGCGCCGCCGGCGACGAGCAGCAGGTACACCCAGAAGGCGGCGTTCCGGGGTTGGTAGAACGTGAACGACCGTCCCCACCCGGAGTTCTCGATCGCCGAGGCACGGGCAGTGGTCAGATCGGCGCTCGACTGCGCGGTCGATGTGGTCGTCACGAGCCCTCTCCCGTTCGGTCGTCGATGCTCACGATCATGCGAGCGATGTCTTCGGGGATTCGGTGGTCGACCTCCGCCGGTCCGGTGGCGACCACTTCGACGCCGGTTCCGTCGAAGACGAAGGCGGCGATCACGCCGTCGGCGGTCGAACTCGAGAATCGGGAAATCACGCCCCGGTCACCGCTGTGTGTGGTGACGTGGACGGGGGCGCCCGTCACCCGCGGGGACTCCTCGGTGGCTAGGGCATCGGACGTCTCCTTGATCTGCTCGAGCAGGGTGCGTGCGTCCCCGGTGAAAGGAGCGGTACGCACGGTGAACGAGGCGCCGCTGCCGGTGACCGTCGCGCGTGCCGGGTAGAGCCCGGAAACCGGGGTGTCGGTCGCGCGGACCCCGGACGTGATGTCCCAGCCGACGGCGGGCGCGAAGGTGATCGCGCCGTCGAGTTCCATGACGTCGCCCGCCACGACCTCGTCGTCGTAGGAGACCGAGTCGTTGATCGCCGGGAGGATCACACTCATGACGATCGCGAAGGCGAGCACGATCGCGGCCGGCGGGAACGTGGAGCGATCGAGGCCGAACCACCGCCGATCCACCGGAACCCAGCGGTCGTCCGGTTCGTAGTGCCGGGTCGGATCCGCCCGTTCGTGAAGGTCGGTGGTGGGCATTCGGTGCCCTCGCTCTCATTCTCGGACTCGATCAAAAGCATTGGAGTGCAACGAGTTCCGTGATCATTGTCGAGGCAGCGCAACGCGCGGAACCCGAACTCGGGTGGTCCGTGTCGTACGCAAAGCTATCAAACCGGGCGCTCCGCAATCTCGCTGGACTGCGTGGGCTGGACTGCGTGGCCTGGGCTGCTCAGCCGAACAGCCCGAGCCGGCCCGCGGTCCGGAGGATCTCCTCGCGGGAGTGTCCGCCGAGCTTCTGGTACAGCGAGCGCTGCTGGCTCTTGACGGTGTTGGCGGAGACGAACAGCTTCGACGCGATGTCCCGGGTCGACAGGCCCAGCGCCAGCTCGGCGAGCACCAGCTTCTCGCGTTCGGTGAGCTGGACCAGGTGCACGGACTCCGGGTAGGGGTTCCCGACGGTCGAGCCCCGCAGCACCGCGACGGCGGTCGACGCGGAGGTGGCCGTCGCCTCGAGGGTGTCGACGAGCGTGCGCGGGATCGTCGCCAGCGGCCACACCAGGCCGGTGCGGTCGGCCTCGCCGCGGGCGTGGGCCCAGGCGTCCGCCGCCGCGTCGGCGTTGCCCAGCGCGTGGTGCGCGGCGGCCTCGACGACCAGGGCCTCGAGGTGGGCGTGCGGATGCGGGCGGCCGAACCAGTCGCACCGGTGGCACAGCGCCAGCGCCTGGCCGGGTTCGCCGGCGAGCAGGTGCGCGCGAGCAGCGGCGACGAGTGTCCACGGCTGCTCGGGCCCCGTGCCGGAGGCCAGCGCCAGGGCCTGGTTGCCCTCGCCCAGCGCGAGCCGGAGGCTGACCTCGGCGGCCGTCAGCAGCGGCAGCGCCACCGAGGACGGGCCGAAGGTCGTCGGGTGTGCGGTGACCGCCCGGCGCAGCAGCGAGAGCCCGTCGAACGGGCGCCGGGTCGCCAGCGCGTAGCGGCTGTGGGCATAGGTGACGAACGCCCACAGTTCCTCGTTGTCGGAGGCCTCGCCCAGCTCGTCGAGGGCGCGCCGAGCGGTGTCGAGGTCGAGCCGGTCGAGTGCTGTCAGTGCCCGGGCCACCAGCGCGGGAACCTTGACCAGGAGCTCGAGCCAGCCGGCAGACCGCGGGTGTGAGGCCTCGATGGCCAGCCATTCGTCCGCGCGCTGTGGATCCCCGAGCAGCGCCCAGTTCAGCGCGGAACTGCCCGCCGCGTTGCGGGCGGCGAAGTCGATGCCCTGCGCGAGGGCGCCGCGGTGCGCGAGCCGTAGGTCGACGGTGGACTCGGCGAACTCGCCGGCCAACTGGTGGCTGATGCCCCACTGCAGCCGCATCACCGGGAGCTGCCTGCGCACCTCCTCGGGACGGGCGTCGAGGGCGGCGCTGCTGAGTACGTGCAGCTGCCGTGCCATGTCGGCGGACTCCCGGAACCTCCCACCCACCCGCAGCATGAGGGACTGGACAGACCCGACGTCGAGCAGCTCGCCGGCATTCGGTGCGGCGCCGAGCCGGCGCAGCGCGTCGACGTCGATGGGCAGGGTGCTGGCCGTGCTGGTGGTCTGGGTGCCGAGCAGGGTGAACAGCTCCCGGCCGGCGCGGATGGAGGGATGCGCGTCGAGCAGGTCCGGTGGGATCTCCCGCAGCGTCGAGCGGATCATGACGATGTGGTCGCCGATCAGGTCGACCCAGTGTTCGTCGAGGATCTCGATCACCAGCGCCCAGTCCGCTGCGTCCGCGGCGTACCGCAGCCCGCTCGCGGGGTCGTCGCGATCGAGGTGGTGGCGCGCGAGCCCCGACAGGCGATCGGCCGGCCGCAGCCCGGCCCGTTCCTGGGCGACCAGCAGTGCGTCGCGCACCGCGGGGGCGAATTCCCAGGCCTCGTCGACCGTGGCGTCGGACCGGACCAGCACGCCGGCGGCCTCGAGGTCGACGAGTCGGCGGCGGGCCTCCGCCGCCTCGACTTGTTCGGCGTCGGCGCCGAGCACGGCGGCGATCTCGGGGGTGATCACCCGGGCCGTCGCGACGGCCACGGCGAAGTCCCGGTGCGCGGTGATCTCGGGGTTGTCGAGTACCCGGGTGCGGGTGTAGTCCGCGATCGCACGGTCGAGGGCATTGGCGAGCAGTCGGCCGCGGGCGGGGGTCGAGGGCACCGCCTTGAGCACCAACGCCGCGATCCGCACGAGGTCCGGCAGCCCGCCGACCCGGTCGTGGACGTACGCCGTCTCGCCCGGCGCCGACGTGGCCGCGGCGAAGTCGAAGAACTCGGCGGTCTCCTCGACCGTGTACAGCAGGTCGCGGGCGGAGATCAGCTCGTAGGTCGGTTCCATCGCGGCCGGGTCGACGAAGTGGGTGTGCCCGCAGAGCGTCGCGACGACGTTGACGTTCGGGCACCGGTCGACGAGGCGGCGGACCTCCGCCTCGAACCGGTCGTCGTCGACGAGGTCGATCCGGTTGAGGACGAGAACGACCGAGGTCTCGGTGTGGGCGAGCGACTCCCGGACCACTTCGGACGGGCTTTCGGGTCGCYGGTCCGGCGTTCCGCAGCCCGCGACGTGGACTCGTTCGAGCACCGTCCGCCAGTAGGCGTCGGCGCAGACGCGTCCGGCGGGGGCCGGTACCCACACGACGAGCCGGGCGGCCGCCCGCCCCGACTGCAGCCAGGTCGCGACCAGGTCGGACTTGCCGAATCCGCGCGGCGCGCGCAGGACGGTGACGGGTGAGTCTCGATCGAGCCGGGCCAGCAGACGGGGCCGCGGTGCCACGGCCGGTGCGCGCCGCTGCCGGTCGGGTTGCCGTGGGTTCCGGGGTTCGGTGCGGGCGGGGCGTTCATACACGCGGACGCTCCATCATGCGTGGACAAGCGACATGCGTGGACTGCCTCTTTCGATCGCTGCTCGATCTCAGGGTGGGTGAGGCGCCGCTGGTCGGACGGGTCGGACGTCGTCAGGGCGCAGTTACCGACAATCTGTCATCTCGGACGGGGAAAGCCCACAGGCGTAGCCGGGTTTTCACCCGCGGGTTCACCCGTTTTTCGGGTGTAACGCCGGTTCGAACCCGGCGTCACGGTCCGGAAAGCTATTCGAGAGCCCCGGCGCAGGTGGCTCGTCAGCGCCCTGCTGTGGACCGCCGGAACTCGGTGTCGCCCCGGCGCAACACGGCATTGCAGGCGTTGCAGGTGTACTGGGGTTCGAGCAGGTGCTCGCCTGCGCTGTGCACGATGGTCAGGCCGGACCGCCCGTCCTCGGACAGATGCCGGGCTGCCCACGCGTTGAGCGCGGCGAACACGGGAAAGAAGTCGAGGCTCTTGGGCGTGGTGCGGTACTCCTGCCGTCGTGCGCCGTCCACGATCGGCGTGCGGACCAACATCCCGTTGTCGACGAAGTAGGCGAGGCGGTCGGTCAGGGTGACCGGCGAGATGGCTACGAGCCGGTCCTGGAAGTCGCCGAACCGGCGGTTGCCCTCCAACGCTGCCGCGAGCAGGAAGGTCGACCAGCGATCCGCGAGCACGCTGGTGGAGTCCATCCCCGCCGCGTCACCCTTCGCCGTGCGTCGGGACCGGCGGTCGGCGACGTCGACGAGAAGGGGCGCGTCGACTTCGGTTCGGACGTCCCGGGCGGTCACCCCGATCGCGTGGCACCCGCCGCAGCCGAACACCGGGGTGATGAGGTGCCCGCACGTCAGGTGACGGAGGTGGGTGGCCGGCCGGTCGGGTGCGCGCGGTGCCCAGTGGCGGTCCCAACTCCACAACGCGACGAGGGCCGGCCACAGATCGGCGCCGAGCCCGGTGAGGCGGTACTCGTTGCGCGGCGGCGCGGTCGAGTACGGGTGTGCGTCGAGGATCTTGTCGTCGATCAGCCGACTCAGGCGATGTGAGAGGACGGCGTCCGAGATCCCCAGCTCGTCACGCAGTTGCGCAAAACGCTCGGCGCCGTCGAAGACGGCCCGCACGATCTGCAGATTCCATCTGTCGCCCGCGATGAGCAGGGCGCGCCCCAGCGCGGACGATGCCGGACGGGCCGGTGGCTCCGCGGCTCGGGGCTGGACTGTGGACATGCCGTCCATCATCGCAAACGGGCTGTGGCAGGGAACCGAAGTGGTGCGACCCGCATCGCGTCGTCAGTCACTTCTTATTGAGAAGTGATGTGGACAAATTGCCCTCCACGACTGCCGGAGACGGCTGTCAGAAGTGGCGGTTGCTTGTTGTACTGCTGGGCTATTCATCTATCAATGGCGGAGAATCCACTGACTATGAATCTTGAAGTAATGGCAGGGCGTGGCTAGCCTGAGGTGCGACAAACCAGGAGGAACAGATGACAAACCCCGTGTACGTGCTCGGAGGAGCCCAGACCGACTTCGCCAGGAACTGGTCGAAGGAGGGGCTGGGCCTGGTCGACATGTTTGCCGAGACCGTGCCGGCCGCGCTGGTCGACGCGCGAGTCGACGACCACGAGGTCGGTGTCATCCACGTGAGCAACCTCGCCGGAGAGCTGTTCGCGGGCCAGGCCCAGCTCGGCGGCATGGTGGTCGCGGCCGTGCCGGGCCTCGACGGCCTACCGAGCACTCGGCACGAGGCGGCGTGTGCCTCGGGCAGCACGGCGGTCCTCGCCGCGTGCGCAGACATCGAGTCGGGCCGGTACGACGTGGCGCTGGTGGTCGGGGTCGAGCTGATGCGCAATGTGCCCGCGCAGACGGCGGCCGAGTACCTGGGTACCGCGGCGTGGGCGGGGCGGGAGGCGCTGGGCGTGAAGTATCCGTGGCCCGCGCTCTTCGCTGACATCGCGCAGGAGTACGCGCGGCGCTACGGCCTCGACCATGCACATCTCGGCCGTTTCGCCGAGATCGCGTTCGAGAACGGATCCCGCAATGGTCTTGCGCAGACCCGGGACTGGGACTTCCCTGCGGGATCCTTCGACGAGAACGAGGAGGTGAACCCCATCGTGGAGGGGATGCTCCGCAAGACCGACTGCGGGCGTATCACCGACGGCGCCGCCGCCGTGGTGCTGGCCGGGCCGAAGTTTGCGCAGGCGTGGGCGCAGCGGACGGGAGCCGACCTGGACCAGGAGGCCACGATCGCCGGATTCGGCCACCGCACGGCGACTCTGCTGCTCGCGGACAAGCTCGCCCAGAGCGACGACCGCGACTACCTCTTCCCGCACCTGCGCGGAGCCGTCGAGGACGCCTACCTGCGCGCGGGGATCGCGGGGGCCGCCGACCTGGACGTCGCCGAGATCCACGACTGCTTCACCATCAACGGGCTGGTCACGCTCGAGCACATCGGACTGGCCGACCCGGGCAAGGGCGGCGAGGTGGTGATGGACGGCACGATCGAACGCGGCGGACGGCTGCCGGTGAACCCCAGCGGTGGGCTGATGTCGCACGGGCACCCGGTGGGCGCCACCGGCGTCCGCATGGTGCTCGACTCGGCTCGACAGGTCACCGGCCGGGCGGGCGACCATCAGGTCGACAACGCTCGGCGCGCCCTCACCGTCAACATCGGTGGGTCCTTCACGACCGCGGTGTCCACGGTGGTCGTCAGAGGTACCCGGTGACCGGCGTCCGCGCCGCCCGGGTGCCCGGCCCGTCGGCGCCCGTCCAGCCTCCAGAATGACGAAAGTCTCCTGGTGCGAGGCGGTTCAGGACCGCCTCACACCAGGAGACCTTCGAGTCGCCCTCGGTCCGCTTACCGCGGACCGAGGGCTTCTTTCTCTACGTGCGAGCCTCGGCGAGCTGATCGGCGCGCACCCAGGTGGCGTGGAAGCCGGAGGGAACCCGGCGCGGCAGCAACACCCGCGCGATAGGTCCCGCCGCGACGTCCTCGGCATCGAAGATGTTGATCTCGCCCTTGTCCTCGGCCTCGTCGTTGACGAAGCACACCAGGTAGCCGTCGGTCTCGCCAGTCGATCCGTCCCGTGGGGCGAAGGGTGCCTCCGAACCCCAACGCCCGGAACCGAACTTGTGCTCTTCCTTGGCCCCCGTCTGCGAGTCGAACCGCACGAGCCCGTCGAAGAGCAGGGTCGGCTCGTTGCCGAGACTCATGCTGTACGAGTACCGGTGCGAGCGGCCCATCACCCGTGAATCCACGCTGGGGAACTCGATGTTGGCATTGTCGAGTTCGGTCTCGATGGTGGCGCCGGTGCGCAGGTTGAAGCGGTACCGGTAGAGCTGGGCGTCGAGCCGCATGTACGCGAGCATGTTCGACAGCGGCGAGGCGAAGGTCGTCTGGTGCTGAGGGTTCTTCACCCGGCACACGTCCATGATGATCTCGTCGCCCTCTTCCCACGAATTGACCACGTGGTAGATGTAGCAGGGCTTCACCTCGAACCAGCGCACCTCGCTACCGTTGCCGTGGCGGGGAATGACGGCGAATCGAGCGGGAAGTTCCTGATCGTAGAAGATCCGGTACTTGCCGGCCCGGCGCGCATCGTGATCCTGAACCAGCGGCAGGTCCATGAGGATTGAGTAGTTCTCGGTGATCCCGATGTCGTGCGGAAGTCGCGGGCCCGGCAGATCGATCTGAGTGAGGTGCGTCTGACGACCATCGGCGCCGATGATGCCGTAACGCAGGAAGTCCTGGTCGGGACCGTAGTCGAACCAGATCAGTTCGCCGGTGGCCTCGTCGACCTTGGGGTGGGCCATCATGTCACCGGCAAAGGTGCCCAGGAAGTCCTGTGCACCAAGCGTTTCCAGGGACAGCGGGTCCACGGCGTAGGGCGTTCCGCAGAGGTACCAGGTCGCCAGGACCTGGCCGCGGTGGTAGATGACGTCGGTGTTGGCGGAATCCTTGATCCCGAGGCCGTGTCCGTTGCCCCACGGATTGTCCTTCGGGTTCTCCATGAGACCGGTCCACAGGGCACGGCCCGCCTCGGACTCGTCCTGGAAGGCCTTGGTCTGGACGTACCGATTGCGGTACCGCACCTTCCCGTTCTCGAAGTGCGCGGCATGGATCATGCCGTCGCCGTCGAACATGTGATAGCGACCCGGTGCCTCGAACTGCCGGTTCGGGCCGTTGCGGAGGTACACACCGTTGAGGTCCTTCGGGATCTCACCGATGACGGTGAGATCGTCGAGGGTGAGTTCGTCGTGGACCGGCGCGAACACCCCGAGGGTGTACGGATTGTCGTCGGTGGCGTCGACCGGGCGAGCGACGGCGATGGGGTCGCCGTTCACGCGGGGCTGGGTGGAAGTCATGCCTACTCCGCTTCGGTGGTGGTGAGGGTTGGTTGAGAGGACGAATGCTGTTGCGGTGCCGAGGGGTAGAGCACCATCTGGGTACACCGGAAGAGCGCGATCGCCCTCCCGTCGCCGTCCCGGACGGTGGCGTCCCACACCTGGGTGCGCCGCCCACCGTGGACGAGCGTCGCCGCCACGGTGACTGTCCCGGACCTCGCGGTGCCGAGATAGTTGGTCTTGAGTTCGAGTGTCGTGAATCCGGAAGCCTCGGCGGGCAGTGCCAACCGCGCGCCGACACCGCACACCGTGTCCGCCAAGGCCACGACGGTGGCCGCGTGCAGGTACCCGTTCGGTGCCAGCAACTCCTCGCGAACGGTCAGTTCACCGGTGACCGCCGCGTCCGACGCCTCGAGGATGCGCATTCCGACCAGGCCGGGGAACCGTCCCTCGAGCATCGCGGTCATCTCGTCGGCGATGTGCCCGCCGGACCCGGTCGGCGTCTCGCGCGGCCGGCCCACCGGCGTCCCGTGGGCATCTGGTGATCCCATGGTCAGCCGAC
Source organism: Rhodococcus sp. P4_F5 (assembly GCF_056401315.1). Lineage (NCBI taxonomy): Bacteria > Bacillati > Actinomycetota > Actinomycetes > Mycobacteriales > Nocardiaceae > Rhodococcus > Rhodococcus sp. P4_F5. The sequence continues at coordinate 35,020 of NZ_JBFUJP010000027.1, forward strand.
CTTCACGACCTCGCCGCGAATGTCGCGACGCTGCAGCTTTCCGACCGGGTTCCGGGAAAGCTGCCCGACCGTGACGAGCCGCTCCGGCAGCTTGAACGACGCGAGGTCCTTGGCCCGCAGGAATTCGACCAGATCCTCGAGCGTGATGTCGGAGCCGTCCTTGGGAACCACCACCGCACAGCACTTCTCGCCGAGGACGTCATCGGGGTACCCGACGATGGCCACATCGGCGACGGCGGGGTGGTCGATGAGAATCCCCTCGATCTCGGCCGGAGCGATGTTCATCCCGCCGCGGATGATGATCTCCTTGCTCCGGTCGACGAACTTGAGGTACTCGCCGTTGTCTCCGCACAGCTCGAATATGTCTCCGCTGCAGAGGTATCCGTCCTCGTCGAACGGGCTCGATGCCGCGGTTCCCTCCAGGTAGCCGGCGAAGATCGTCGGTCCCTTCAGCCGGAGCTCGCCGCGTCCGCCGACCGCGGTCACCTCCTCGCCCGTCGCCAGGTCCACCAGGCGCACCGAGGTTCGCTCGGCCACGTCGGTGGCCCACGACCTGTCCGGTGCGCCGTAGTTCGGCAGGTACTCTGCGCGGATCAGCGGGTCGGGCGTGTCCGACGGGGCGCCGAGCATGCACACCCCCTCGTTCGAGCCGAAGAAGTTGAGCACCTCGACACCGAGCGAGTACTGCCAGTCGCGCACCACGCCGGGGGGCAGCGGGGCGCCGCCCGAACCCACCCGGCGGAGCGCGGACATGTCGTATGCGGTCCGAAGGTCCTCTCGCTGCAACAGCATGGTGAGAATCGCGGGCGGCATGCTGGTGTGGGTGACGTGGTAGCGCTGGAGCTGATCGAGATAGACGGCCAGGTCCAGCGGGTGGTGGTGGACCACGTGACCGCCGCCGAGCAGCCACGGCAGCAGCGAGGTCGCGAACCCGGCCATGTTGACCATCGGGAACGGGTTGAGCATGACGGATGCCTCGTCCGTCTCCAGTCCGTCCTGAACCGCCTGCCCGACCGCGATCCAGTCACCGTGGCACCGGGGCACGCCCTTGGGCGCCGCCTCCGTGCCGCTGGTCCAGCAGATCGTGATGCAGTCGTTCACCGACCGGGGCAGCGCCGCGTAGGCGCGGCGCACGGCATCGACCGATTCGTCGGTGGCGGGGGCCGCGTCCAGCGGCCGGCCACCGTCAGACGAGGGCGGGCCGAAGGTGAACACGGTGCGCAGGGAGGGCAACTCGCCGATCAGGCCGAGCGCCTCCTCGGACGGCGTCCGGTCGCCGAAGCTGTTGACGGTGACAACCGCTACGGCCGCAGAGGATTCGACGATCCGGGTCAGTTCGAACCGTCGGTACGAGGCCGGCATCGGGGCCGCGATCGCGCCGAGGCGCCACAGGGCGAAGTAGGTCGCGGTCAGGGCGACGGAGTTGGGCATCAGCACCGCCACGACATCGCCGGGACCGATTCCCGACTCGTGCAGCTTCGCGGCCAGGTCGTCGACGCGTGCGTCCAACTCCTGCCAGGTCAGTGTCTCCGGCTCGATCCCGCACAGCGCGGGCAGGTTCGTCGGATCGGTCACCGCGGGGGCGGTGCCGCGGCTCCGGACCTGGCCGTCGAGGAGGTCCAACACGGTCAGCGGCGACCACCAGTGGTGTTCGAGGTAGTCGTCGACACGGCTGTCGGGATGGCACGGGCGTAGGCGGTTGGCGGCGTGGCCTGCCGAGATGGCGTTCATGGCGTCCTTTCGTGCAGTGGTCTGGGGCAGTGGGTCAGCGGAGTCGGCGGACGACGACGGCGGCACCTAGCCCGAGCGCCGCCGGGATGGTGACCAGGGCGTACTCGCCGTCGACGCGGGAGAGCTGGTCCAGGGCGTTGACGAGGAGTGCCCCACCGCCTGCGCCCAGCGGGTGGCCGGTGGCGAGCGATCCGCCGAGTGGGTTGACCTTGTCCGGATCGAGCCCGAGCTCCCGGGTCATCACCAGGACGGACGCGGCGAAGGATTCGTTCGCCTCGATCACGTCGAGCTGTCCCGCGGTGATCCCCGCGTTCGCGAGGGCCCGCCTGGAGGCGACGACGGATGCCGTCAGCAGCGGCGAGCGCACGGCGGCCTGGGCGACGCCCACCACCTCCGCGATCGGTTCGCGGCCGATCCGATCGCGCGCGGCGGAGGACCCGAAGACCGCCATCGCCGCACCGTCCGCCATCTGCGGGGCGGTGGCGGCGGTGTGCAGCCCGCCATCCGGACGCCGGACGGCGGGCAGACGCATCGCCACCCTGCTCCACGACGGATCCTCCCCGAAGAGGGTGGCGAGTTCGGCGAGTGACTCGAGACTGATGTCCGGTCGGGGTCCCTCGTCCGACTCGAGGATCGTGGTGGCGCCCGAGCGGACCGGAATCACCGACCGGGACGCCGGGGCCGCGGCGGCACGCTGGTGAGAGGTCACCGCGTAGGCGTCGAGATCCGTTCGTGTCAAACCGTATTCGGCTGCGGTGAGGTCGGCGGAGACCCCGATGGTCACGTAGCCCGTGCGGTCGCCGAGCTCCTCGTCGGAGACGAAGGCCGGCCTGTCCGACAGCATCGGTACCCGCGACATCGACTCGACGCCGCCGGCGACGACGACATCGGCGATGCCGGAGGCCACCTTGGCCGAGGCGGACTCGATCGCGTCGAGCCCCGAGCAGCACAGTCGGGAGACCACCCCGGCGCCGACCTGGTCCGGCCAGCCCGCCCAGAGCACGCCGGCGCGGGCGACGTTGCCGCCCTGTTCGCCGGCGGCCGTACTGGTGCCGACGATGACATCGTCGACCGTGTCGGCGGGGAGACCGCGTTCCTGCAGGGCGGACAGCAGCTGGGCGAGGAGTTCGTGTGCGGGTACGTCGGCGAACGTGCCGCCCTGACGCCGGACCCGGGCCTTCGGCGTGCGGACCGCGTCGTAGATGTAGACGCCGGATGTGAACTGGGACATGGTCACTCCCCCTCGACCTGGCGGCGATCCTGGACGATGCGGAATCGCCCGGCGATGAAGGACTCGTCGGTGAGGGTCGCGTTGCCCGCCGGGTTGAGGCCGGTGACGTGGTAGTCGCTGTAGGCGGCCGCGAACTGCATGGGCATCGAGGACACCAGGTTCGCCGAGAGGGAGGCCCCGGCATCGGCGTACGCGTCGGCCACCTCATCGACGACGGCGTCGTCGGTGCAGTAGAGGTACGAGCTGATCGCGCCGTGACTGCGGACGCTCGCGGTCGCGTGCTCCACCGCGGACGCGGTGTCGGCGGCGTCGACGAGGAACGCGACCGGACCGAACTGTTCGCCGTCGGGAAGCGTCTGTCCCCGACGCGGGTCGACCCGGATGACCAGCGGGGTCACCGTCCGGGCCTGAGGATGGTCCGGATGGGCGTACGGCACCGGCCTGCGCAGCAGGGTCCCGCTCGCCTCGGCCGCGTCGGCCAGCGCGGTGATGGAGTGCAGCGTCGCGTCGGACTGCAGCGCGCCGCAGACGGCCCCGGCGCGGCGAGGCGCGCCGGCGAGGTCGTCGATCGCCGCCAGGAGGGCCGCGATGACGTCGTCTCGTGCGATCACGCCGTCGTCCGTGCGCACGCCCGTGTCGGGGATGTAGATGTTCTGGGGTGTGGTGCACATCTGGCCGCTGAAGAGCGAGAGACCGCCGGCGAGCGTGCGCACGGCCGCCGACAGGTCGGAGACGGAGTCGAGGACGACGGTGTTGACGCCCGCGGTCTCGGTGAACACCAGGGTGTTCGGGACGTTTCGTTCCAACCACGACCCGAACGTGGGGCTGCCGGTGAAGTCGACGATCCGCACCTCGGGGCTGGTGGCCAGTTGCCCCGCGACGGGGGCGTCCGCGGTGTCGACGACGAGCTGAACGGCGTCGGCCGGCAGGTGCGCCTCGGTGAGGACCTCGCGGATCACGTCCACCGCGAGTGCGGTTGCGAGGACCGATCGGGGGTGCGGCTTGACGAGGACCGGATTGCCCGTCGCGAGGTTCGCGAGGATCGCCGGGTAGGCGTTCCAGGCGGGGAAGGAGGCGCAGGCGACGACGAGTGCGGTACCGAGCGGGCGGACGCGGAATCGTTTCCGCAGGGTCACGTCCGACTTGCCGAATCGCTGCTGCCACGTCACGTTTCCGGGGACCCGGGCCATGGCCGACCAGGCCATCGCCACTGCCTCCAGGCCGCGGTCGAGCGCGTTGGTCCCGCTGCCGCTGCAGGCCATGTTGAGGCTCTGTCCGGTGGTGTGCGAGGTGACGGCCGCGAACTCCTGGCCACGCTGGTGAATCCGGTGCAGTGCCTCGAGGCACACGCCGACCCGACGCTCGACGCCGGCGTCGCGGAGGGCGGTGGCGGCCGCGGCCGCGCCCACCAGCGACTCGTCCACCGACGGCGCGCTGTAACTGACGTTGAGCGCCTTCCCGGTGTACGGCGAGACCTCGTCGGCGGTGATCACCGAGTCGGTGGGAGACGAAAGCCTCAGGGTGGCACCGTCGTAGGCGCCTACGAGGACGTCGGACTGCGCGGAGTCCGGCGGTGAGATGGGCGCGTACCCGGTCCACGCGACGCGGGTGCGGTTGGCCTCTGCCGCGGCCTGCAGCAGTTCGAGGTGGGTTTCGAAGAACATGGGCGCTCGTTCCTGTGTCAACAGATTTGTGGCGAGATCAGTCAGTCATCGGGGTGGGGCGTTCGGTGGACGTGGGGTGCGTCCGCTTTGACCGAAATAACTACTGTTATTGAAGTGAACCAGGACACAGACTGGGTTGTCAACGGTCGACGACGTCGGACCGCTCTAGGGCGAGAGTCTTCGGCTAGCGCGGGAGCTGAGTGCCGAACGGGAAGGGCTCGAAGCGCACGGACGTGCGTTCCAGAGTGGCCTCGCATCCGCGGCAGCGCAGCGCCGGGAGCAGCCAGGAGCCACAGTCGGCGTGGCGGAGTTTCGGACTGAGCGGGAGCGCATCGGGATGCGCGACCTGCGTCCACGACAGCAGGAACGCGAAGATGGGGAACAGTCCGCGGCCGCGCGGGGTCAGCACGTACTCGCGACCGCTGCCGCGTTCGCTCCGGGTGAGTATCTGCACCTCGGACAGCCTCACCAGGCGCTCGGTGAGTGTCGTCGGCGAGATCTTCAGGATTGACTGGAACTCGCCGAAGCGGCGAACCCCCGACAGTGCCAAGCCCGTGACCAGGGCGCTCCAGCGGTCGCCGATCGCCTCCATGACCTCGGTGAACTGCAGATCGGCCCGGCTCACCGACGGGGCATTGCGGGTCGATCGCCTTCGTCCGCTCCGTGCCGCGAGGACGAGCGATTCGTGGTCCAGCTCGAGCCGCGCATCCCGCGCGCCGACGGTGCCGTCGCAGTGCCGGCACATCATCGCCGGCGGTCCCCGGTGGCCGCAGTCGATGTGCACCAACTCGGGCTGCAGCAGCCCCTCCGGGGACCATTCGCGCTGCCATGCCCAGACGCTGGCCAGGATCTCCCACGTCGCCAGCCCGAGTTCGGTCAGGAGGTAGTCGTGCCGGTCGCCGCCGTTCGGCTGCGGCCGGCGCTCCATCAGGCCCGCCTCGACCAGCGCGTTCAGTCGTGCCGTCAGCATGGCCGGTGGCGCGCCGGTTCGGTCGATCCACTGGCTGAAGCGGCGCAGGTGATCGACGAAGGCCTCGCGCAGGATCGCAAGGGTCAGCCGGTCGCCGAGTAGGTCGATCGTCTGGGCAACCGGGCTCTGAGGTGCGACGGCCCCGGGTTCGGCCACGTCACCCACCTCCCGGTACTGCCCGCGACGATCGCGTCCTGCGGATCGTCTGTTCAGGCCTCCAACACAATAGCGATGCCCTGTCCCACGCCGATGCACGCAGCCGCGACCCCGATGCCCCCGCCGAGCCGGCGGAGATGGCGCAGGCAGTCGACCACCATCCGGGCCGCGGACGCGCCGAGCGGATGCCCCAGGGCGATGGCGCCGCCGAAGGGGTTGACCCGATCGGCCGGGATGCCGGGGAGTTCGTGCAGACAGGACAGGACCACCGCGGCGAACGCCTCGTTGAGCTCCAGCACCCGAACGTCGGCGAGCCCGAGACCCGCGCGGTCCAGGGCCTTCGTGATGGCGGCCACGGGCGCCAGCGCGAACTTGTCGGGCTCGGCGCCGACGACCGCCGAGGCCAGCACGCGGCCGAGCGGTTCGACACCGAGTTCGTCGGCGACGGCTCCGGTCCCGACCAGCGCCGCGACCGCCCCGTCGCTGATCGGAGACGAATTACCGGCGGTGACGCTGCCGCCGCTCGAGAAGGCAGGCCGCAGGGCGGCCAGGGTTGCCGCGTCGGTGTCGCGGATCGGTTCGTCGCGGTCGAGGTTCGGGTGCGACATCACGAAGCTGTCGTGCACGCCGTCCGTCCACGCCCGGCCCGCCAGCTCGTGGGATCGGAGCGCCCATTCGTCCTGCTCGAGGCGGCCGACACCAAGCTGCTGCGCTACCAACTCCGCCGATCTGCCGAGCGTCTCGACCCAGGCAGCGGGGAATTTGGGGTTCGGCATGCGCCACCCGACGGTGGTGGGGAGCAGCTCCATCGAACGGGGAAACGCGGAGTCCACCGGCGGGAGCACGTACGGCGCACGGCTCATGCTCTCCGAACCGCCGGCGATCGTGATCTCGGCGTCCCCGACCGCGACACGCCTGACCGCGGACAACACCGCCTCGGCGCCGGAGCCACACAGCCGGTTGACCGAGACGCCCGGAATCGTGTGCGGAAGTCCCGCGAGCAGCACCGCCATCCGGGCCACGTTGCGGTTGTCCTCGCCGGCGCCGTTGGCATTTCCCCAGACGACGTCGTCGATGCGGCCGGGGTCGAGCGTGGGATGCCTGCGGACCAGGTCCGCGATCGGAAGCGCTGCCAGGTCGTCGGCCCGGACGTGGGAGAGCGCCCCTCGGGCCGCGCCGAACGGGGTCCGGACTGCATCGATCACCCACGGTGCGCGTGGGTCGGATGCGGAAAGGCGTTGGGTCATGGGACTCCTCCTGTGCGGTCGGGGCGCGGCCCTTGCGGAAATACGCCCGCCGTTGTCTACTTCAATAACTGTAGCGAATGGAAGGAGCCTCATGTCCATAGCCGACGTGATTCGTACCGCGGCCGACCGGTTCGGGCCCGCGATCGCGATCGAGGACAGCTGCGGGACTCGAACGTTCACCGAACTGTCCGACCGGGCACACGCGCTGGCCGGGGGCCTGCACGACCTCGGCGTCGCGGCGGGGAGCCGGGTCGTGGTCCTGCTCGGCAACTCCGCCGCCGCGGTCGAGGTCGATCTCGCACTGGCGATCGGCGGGTTCGTCCGGGTCTCGCTCAATCCGCGCGTCGGCCCGGTGGACTGGGAACGCGTCGTCCACGACTGTGCACCGGACGCGCTGATCGTCGACCCCCGGATCGACGGCGCGGCCGAGTTCGCCGCCCGGACGAGCACACCGACCGTGATCACCGTCGACCGGACGTCGTCGACCGGGCCGTCGCTCGACGAGCTGGCGGCCGGCGTGGCGCGCCACGTCAGGATGCCCACGCCCGATCCGGATTCGCTGTGCGCGCTGCACTATTCGTCCGGGACCACCGGAGTCCCGAAGGGTTCCCAGCGGACCCACGCGAACCGGCTGGCCTCGCTGGGCGCGATGCGCGACCACGTGCTCGCCGGCACGCTCGACGGGGCCGAGCCGGCGGTGTTCCTGCACGCGGGACCCGTCATTCACACCAGCGGGCTGTTCGTGCTGCCGTTCCTCGAGGCGGGCGGGCGCCAGGTGCTCCTCGATCACATCGGCCCGGCGGGCCTGATCGACGCCGTCGAGGCGCACCGCGCGACGCACACCGCGCTGGTGCCCACGGTCATTGCCCGGCTGCTGGACTTCGACGACGCCCGGTTGTCGGCGATGCGCCGGATGCGCATGCTCGCGTATGCGGGCGCACCGATGCCGGTCGAGCACATCCGGCAGGCGTACCACCGCATCACGCCCAATCTCGTGCAGTACTACGGAATGGTCGAGGCGATCCCGCCCCTCACCGTGCTGACCGCGGACGACCACCGCCGTGGGGTGCTCGAGAACGCCGACCTGCTCGGCTCGGTGGGCCGGGCGTGCCCGGAGGCGGCAATCGCGTTCCGCGCCGTCGGCGACACCGTCCCCGACGGGGAGATCGGCGAGCTCGTCGTCGCCGGCCCCGCGGTCAGCCCCGGCTATCACAATGCTTGCACGCGAACGGATCTGGGCAAGAGTCACGTCGACGGCCGCCTGCACTCGGGCGACCTCGGCTACCGGGACCCGGACGGCTACGTCCACCTGACCGGCCGCAGCAAGGACATGATCATCACCGGCGGATACAACGTCTATCCCCGCGAGGTGGAGGAGGCGATCTCCGCGATCCCCGGGGTCGACGATGTCGTCGTCGTCGGGCTGCCCGACGAGGTGTGGGGGCAACGCATCGTCGCCGCGTACACCTCGTCGGCCGACGAGAGGCTCGACGACGGCGTCGTGTTGGCGGAGAGCCGCAGGCGGCTGCCCGACTACAAACGTCCCAAGGCCGCGCACCGCGTCGACCGTCTCCCGTTGACCGCGCTGGGAAAGGTCGATCGTGCGGCGGCCGCCAAGCTGCTCGACACCCTCGTCCGAGCCGCATCGTGAACTCACACAAGCACTTACACCGACAGCATTCGACAGAGGAAACATCATGACCGACTCGTTCCTGTCCACCCTGCGCCTGCCGGTCGTCGCGGCGCCGATGTTCCTGGTGTCCGGCCCGGAGCTCGTCACCGCGGCCTGCACCGCCGGTATCGTCGGCTCCTTCCCGACCCAGAACTGCCGCACCGCGGCGGACCTCGACACCTGGATGGGATCGATCACCGATCAGCTCCGCGCGGCCGAGGCCACCGCAGGCCCGGTCGCCCCGTGGGCGGCAAACGTGATCACCCACAGCAGCAACGCCCGGCTCGCTGACGACCTGCGCCTGATCGCCGAGTACAAGCCGCAGATCGTCATCACCGCACTCGGATCCCCGAAGCCCGTGATGGACATCGTCAAGGGATACGGCGGCACGGTGATCGCCGACGTGGTGAACCTGCGCCTCGCGCGCAAGGCCGCAGACGCGGGCGTGGACGGCATGGCCTGCGTGTCGGCGGGCGCCGGCGGACACACGGGCCACCTGTCGCCCTTCGCGTTCACCTCTGCCGTGCGCGAGTTCTTCGACGGGATGATCATCATCGGCGGCGGCATCAGCGACGGTCACGGTGTCGCGGGTGCGATCACCGCGGGTGCCGACCTGGTCTACATGGGTACCCGGTTCCTGGCGGCCGCGGAGAGCATGGCCCTGGACGGGTACAAGCAGATGGTCGTCGATCACGGGCCTGACGACCTCGTGGTCAGTTCCGCGATCACCGGCACCCCCGCCTCCTGGCTCAAGCCCAGCCTCGTCGCGTGCGGGCTCGATCCCGACAACCTGACGCCGCCGACCGGGGAGAAGAACTACACCGCCGGTGCGGAATCGATGAAGCGCTGGAAGGACGTCTGGGCTGCGGGCCAGGGGCTCGCGCCCATCCGCGCCATCGAACCGGTGAGCACGATCGTCGGGACGATCGAGGGGGAGTACGCCTCGGCGCTGCGCCGGGCGAGCCAGTTGAGCGCACCCGCACTGCGCTGAGTTCGCGGCGAAATCGTACCCGCGTCAGCGGTGGGTCCCCGGGTGGGTCGAACACCACCCGGGGCCGTCACTCGGACCGGTCCCGGTGCTCGAGGTCGCCGAGGATCTCCAAGCCCTCCCGGCCGCGCTGTTCCCGGTAGGCGACGCGGCCGACGACATGCGCGATCACCGGCGCGGTGAGGAGGGTGAACACGCCGACCAGCACCAGCATCCAGATGTCGACGTTGCCACGCAGTCGGATCACGGCACCGACCAGTACCAGCACCATCCCGACGACCTGTGGTTTGGCCGCGGCGTGCATGCGCGAGAGCGTGTCGGGGAAGCGGACGATCCCGACCGCCGCCGTCATCGCGAGCAGCGCGCCGAGCAGTATCGCGGTCGCCGCCAGGACGTCCCACACGGCGCTCACTGGTCGTCACGCACCYGGAAGCGGGCCACGCTGACCGAGCCCACGAAGCCCACCAGCGACAGCGCCACGATCGCGGGCACCACCGTGGTGTCGAGGGTGTAGGCGGCCCACACGGCCAGCCCGCAGGTGGCCGCCGCGACCAGCGTGTCCATCGCAACCAGGCGGTCGAGGGTGGACGGCCCGGCCAGCAGTCGGTAGGTGGTGAGGAGTGCGGCGACGGTCAACATCACCCCGGCGATCACCAACACGATCGTCATGGCCGGTCCTTTCCGCTGGTCGTGGTCCCGTCGGGGCCGTCATGCTCGGGGGGCCCGTCGTCCAGGAGGTCCTGCTCGTGGCGTCCGTCGTCCTCGTCCTGGTCGTGCCAGGTGCTCGGCTGCCAGTCGGAGTCGCGCTCGAACGCTTCGATGAACAGCCGCTCGAGCTGACGCACCGTCCGGTAGAACTGCTCGACGGCCCGGTCGGTACTCACGTCCAGTACGTGCACGTAGACCATCCGCCGGCTCTGGTCGACCTCGAGCACCATGGTGCCCGGGATCAGGTTGAGCAGGTCGATACACAGGGTGAGGACCAGGTCGGACTTGATGGACAGTCGGCACCGCAGCACCCCGGTCAGCGGCGGCGGACCCGGTCGGACGGCCAGCCACGCGACCTGCGCGCTGGACTGTGCGGCGTAGTACACGCCCAGCCCGGCGAGCTTGAGCACCGAGAGCGGACGTACCCGTCCCTCGACCGGTACCCGCGGCAGCGGCAGCAGCAGCATGATCGTCGCGCCCACCGCGAGGCCGCCGAGGACGTTCGCGACGCTGAGGTTGCCCCACAGCAGGATCCAGACCACCGTCAGCCACGCGAGGATGCCGACCTGCATCAGCGCGCCGCGGCTCATCGGATGCCCCCTTCCGGTTGCTCGCCGGGCGGGGAGGTTTCGAGCGCGGTCGCCTGCTCGGCGTATCCGGGGCCGAGCACGGCGTCGATGTAGATCGAGCGGTCCTGCAGGTCCGTGGCCGTCCGGTTGGTGATCTCGATGAACGGCCCGGCGAACACGGTCAGCGACAGCCCTACCGCCACCAGGGCGATGGTCGGGATCAGCATCAGCACCGGCATCTTCCCGACGTCGGCCCGGTCACCGAACGCGATGTCCTCCTCGGACTCGTCGATCAGCGCGGACGGCCCGACGTCGGCGAGGTCGCCCTCCGGTGCGTCGGCGCGGGCCCGCCAGAAGGCCTTCGTCCACACCCGCGCGATGACGTACAGGGTGAGCAGGCTGGTCACCGTGCCGCCGCCGACCAGGATCCAGGACAGGGCGCTCGGGTGGGCGACGCCGGCCTGCAGCAGCGCCACCTTGCCGATGAAACCGGAGAACGGCGGGATCCCGRCCAGGTTCAACGCCGGCACCAGGAAGACGAGCGCAAGCACCGGGCTGGCCGCGGCGAGCCCGCCGAGCCGGCGCAGCGAGGCCGAGCCGGCCTGCCGCTCGATCAGGCCGACCACCAGGAACAGGGTGGTCTGCACGATGATGTGGTGCGCCACGTAGTACACGGCCCCGGACAGGCCGTGCTCGGTCGAGAGCCCGATGCCGAACACCATGTAGCCGATGTGGCTGACCAGCGTGAACGACAGCAGTCGCTTGATGTCGGTCTGCGCGATGGCGCCGAGGATGCCGACCAGCATGGTCAGCAGTCCGCAGACCATCAGCACGTTGTCCAGGTCGCCCTGGGGGAACAGCAGGGTGTGCGCCCGGATGATCGCGTACACGCCGACCTTGGTGAGCAGGCCCGCGAACACCGCGGTGACCGGGGCCGGCGCGGTCGGATAGGAGTCGGGCAGCCAGGTCGACAGCGGGAACACCGCGGCCTTGATGCCGAACGCGACCAGCAGCACCCCGAAAATCGCCATCCGGGTGCCGGTCGGGACGCCGTCGAGCCGGGTGGCCATCTGCGCGAGGTTCAGGGTGCCGGTGGCGGCGTACGCGAAGGCGATGCCCACCAGGAAGATCAGCGACGAGACCATCGAGACCATCACGTACGAGACCCCGGCGCGCACCCGGTCGGCGCTGGCGCCGAGCGTCAGCAGCACGAACGACGCGGCCAGCAGAACCTCGAACCCGACGTACAGGTTGAACAGGTCCCCGGCGAGGAAGGCGTTGCACACGCCCGCGGTCAGGGCCAGGTAGGTGGGCAGGAAGATCGACACCGGTTGGCGTTCGGTGCCGTCGTGCACGCCCTGTCCGGCGGCGAAGCCCATCACGGCGAGCAGCACGATGCTCGAGACCACCAGCATGATCGCGGAGAGTCGGTCCACCACCAGGGTGATGCCGATGGGGGAGTCCCAGCCACCGACCTGCAGCGCCGAGATGCCGTCGCGGTCGGCCAGGTACAGCAGCAGCACGGAGACGACGAGCACCGCGACCAGCGCGGCCATCGTCACGACGCGCTGGAACCGGGGCCGGCGGCCGCCGATCAGCGTGATCGCGGCGGCGAGCATCGGGATCAGCACCGGCAGCGGGGTGAGCGTCTGGACCAGGTCCGCGGGCAACGTCATCGGCGGTCACCGCCCGGGGTCCGGACCGGGCTGTCGCCGTCGGTGTCGAACTCGTCGAAGTCGCCCTCGCGCAGGTCCTCGTAGACCTCCAGGTCCTCCAGGTTGGTGAGTTGGTCGAGGGGGATGGGGTTGCCCTTGTCGTCGAAGGCGTCGCCGCGGAAGGTGGAGTCGCCGGTGAGCGGGTCGTCGGAGCGGTCGCGGTCGGGGGCCTCGGCCGGGCTGCGGCGCCGGATGACTTTGGTGTCCTCGGGGTCGTTCTCGACGGCGTCCTTGGTGTTGATCTTGTAGGAGCGGTAGGCCAGCGCCATCACGAAGGCGGCGATGCCCATGGTGATGACGATCGCGGTCAGGATCATGCCCTGGGCCAGCGGGTCGGCCATGGTGTCGTAGACGGCGTTGCCGCGGCCGACGATCGGGGCGCTGCCGGGCGGGCCGCCGACCACCAGGATGAGCAGGTTGACGCCGTTGCCGAACAGCAGCAGACCCAGCAGCATCCGGGTGATGCTGCGCTCGAGCAGCAGGTACACCCCGCACGCGACGAGTACGCCGACCACCAGGAGCAGTCCGAAGTTCGCGGTCACCGGAAGGTCACCTCCGCGCTGTCGAGTCGCCTCGCGGGCTCCGCTGCGCCCTCGGCGTCCAGTCGGGCGCCGAGACTGCGCAGCACGTCGAGCACCAGTCCGACCACGATCAGGTACACGCCGAGGTCGAAGAACAGCGCGGTCACCAGCTTGATGTGGCCGATCAGCGGCAGCGTGACCTCCAGGGTCGCCGAGGACAGCGCGGGCGCGCCGAGGAACAGTGAGGTCAGCGCGGTGCCAGCGGACAGGATCAGGCCCAGGCCCAGGATCTTGCCCGCGTCGATGGGGACGGTCTCGCCGAGTTCGTAGCGGCCGCCCGCGAGGTAGCGCAGCACCAGGGCCAGGCCCGCGGTCAGCCCGCCCGCGAAGCCGCCGCCCGGCGCGTTGTGGCCGGAGAAGAAGAAGTACACCGACAGCACCATCATCGTCGGGAAGATCAGCCGGGTGGTGACCTCGAGGACCAGCGAACGGTGCCGCGGGTCGATCAGGTCGCCGCCGCGCAGCCAGGTGGTCTCCGGTCCGGAGCCGGCGTCCGGGTTGGGCGCGTCCGCGACCCGCGGCGCGATGCCGAACCGGCGGTTGCGGAACACCAGCGACGCGACGCCGGTGGCGGCGACCAGCAGCACGCAGATCTCGCCCAGGGTGTCCCAGGCGCGGATGTCCACGAGCAGCACGTTCACCACGTTCTTGCCGTTGCCCAGGTGGTACGCCGCGTCGGGCAGCTGCAGGTAGATCGGCGTGGTGGAGCGGGCGTTCATCGCGAACGCGCCGATCACCGTCACCGTCGCGCCCACCGCGACGCCCAGCAGGGCCCGCGGCAACTTGAACCCGACGGACTGCCGCTCGTCGATCTCGGCGGGCAGTTTGCGCATCACCAGCACGAAGATCACCAGCGTCAGCGTCTCCACCAGGAACTGGGTCAGGGCCAGGTCGGGCGCGCCGTGCAGGGCGAACAGGACGCCGCAGCCGTAGCCGCCGAGGCCGACCAGGATCACGCTGGCGAGCCGGTTGCGCATCACCGTCGCGGTGATCGCGGCGGCGATCATCATCAGCCCGACCGCCAGCTGCAGCGGGGAGTCCCACAGCCGCAGCCGGACGCCGCCGTCGCTGTGCACGGCCAGCAGGATGGTCGGCAGCAGTACCAGGGTGACGAGGATGCTGGCCTGGGTCAGCGGCAGCGAACCGCGCTGGGTGGTGCCGGTCAGCCGGATAGAGAGGGTGTCCATGCCGCGCAGGGTGGCGTCGTACATCCGGTCCGCGTTGCCGAGCAGCGACCGTTCGAAGCGCAGTCGGCTGACCCGGCGGTGCGCCAGGAAGAGGCCGGCGCCGGAGAGGACGATGAGCACGGTCAGCCACAGCGCCTGCCCGAACCCGTGCCACAGCGCCAGGTGGTAGTCGCCGTCCGGACCGGCGGGCAGCGTCGTCGAGTACGGGGTCAGCAGCCGGTCCATCAGCGGGGATGCGAGGCCGGCGGCGAGGCCCGCGACGGCGAGCAGGGCGGGCACCGCCAGGAACAGGGGATCCGCCCGGTGCATGTCTGCGACCGCCGGGCTGGGACGGCGGAGCTGCTTGCGTCCGAACGCGCCCCAGACGAACCGGATGCTGTAGGTGACGGTGAGGATCGACCCGAGCACGATGCCGGTCAGCACCAGGGTCCGCACCGGGGGACTGAGCGCGGTGGTGGTGGCGATCGCGTCGAGCGCGGCCTCCTTGCCGACGAACCCGAGCAGCGGCGGCAGCCCGGCCATGCTGGCGGAGGCCAGCACCGCAATCGCGCAGAGCGCCGGGGCCTGGGCGCCGAGCCGCGCGAGCTTGCGCAGGTCGCGGGTCCCGGTGGTGTGGTCGATGACGCCGACCACCATGAACAGCGCCGCCTTGAACATCGCGTGCGCGACCATCATGGTCATGCCGGCCAGGGCGGCGTCCCGGCTGCCCGTGCCCACCAGGACCATCAGGAATCCGAGTTGGCTGACGGTGCCGAAGGCCAGGATCAGTTTCAGGTCGAACGCGCGCAACGCGCGCCAGCCGCCGAGGAGCATCGACGCCAGGCCGAGCGTGATGATCGTGACCCGCCAGGGGGTGGAGTCGGCGAAGCCTGGCGCCAGCCGCGCGACCAGGTAGATGCCGGCCTTGACCATCGCCGCGGCGTGCAGGTAGGCGCTGACCGGGGTAGGCGCGGCCATCGCGCCGGGCAGCCAGAAGTGCATCGGGACGATCGCCGACTTGGACAGCGCGCCCACCAGGACCAGCACCACCGCGACGTTGGTCAGCCAACCGGTCGGCGGGTTCGCCAGCAGTACGGACAGCTGGTAGCTGCCGCCGACCTGACCCAGGATGATGAACCCGACCAGCATCGCGAGGCCGCCCGCGGTGGTCACGAGCAGTGCCTGGGTGGCGGCGCGGCGACTCGACGCGCGTTCCGCGTAGTGGCCGACCAGCAGGAACGAGAGCACCGTCGTCAGTTCCCAGAAGGTGTAGAGGATCAGCATGTTGTCGCTGGTGACCAGACCGAACATGGCGCCCGCGAACGCGACCATCTCGGCGGCGAAGATGCCCAGACGTGGTTCGTCGTCGGTGAAGTACCGGGAGCAGTAGACCAGGACCAGGGCGCCGATCCCGAGCACCAGCGCCGCCATGATCGCGGCCAGGGAGTCGAAGCGCATGTCGATGTCCATCGACAACCCGGGCGCCCACTGGATGTGCAGCGACTGCTCGGTGCCCCMGTTCCGGACCACCCAGACCAGGCTTGCCAGCGGCACCAGCGACAGTGGCAGGAAGGCGTTTCGCCCCATTGCTCGCACGACAAGCGGCGCCAGAACGGCGGCGACTGCATGGGCGAACAAGATAGCGAGCAAAAGGCACTCCGTCGTGTCTGCGTGCGGGGGCGGCGGGGTGTCGATACGCCCAGGAGTATCGGGCGATCGGAGTCCAGTTTAGGGGATGGCCGGTCGTTGCTCGCAGGCGCATCGCCGCGACATTCGGGCGGTACCGTGTGGAAATGGCCGAGATCAGGACCGTCGCACTTGCCCACATCAGGGATCGCCGGATGCTGCAGGCGCGGTCGTCCGGCAAGACCGCGTTCTACATGGCGGGCGGGAAGATCGACCCCGGGGAGAGCCCGGAACAGGCCCTGCACAGGGAGATTCGCGAGGAACTCGATGCGGGCATCGTGGCGGGCACGCTCGAGAAACTGGGGGTCTTCGAGGCCGAGGCGTTCGGGCATCCGCCCGGTACCCGGCTGCACATGACCTGTTACCTCGCGGACCTGACAGACGAGCCTGCCGCGACGAGTGAGATCGCGGAACTGCGGTACTTCACCACCGACGAGTACGCGGCGATGCCGGAGTCGGCGCCGGGGTCGCGACTGGTGTTCGAGCGGTTGCGGTCGCTGGGCCTGGTGGACTGAGCGGCTGGGCGAGCGGAGCGACGGGGGATGTCTCGGCGAGCGGAGCGACGGGGGATGTCTCGGCGAGCGGAGCGACGGGAGTCACGATGATCTTCACCGCGGCGGCACTCGACGGCATCGTGTCCGGCACGGTGACGCTCGCCTTCCGGCGGTGGGAACGGCCACGGGTGCGGGCCGGGTCGAGCCAGCGGACGGCGATCGGGGTCGTCGCGTTCGACGCGGTGGAACCGGTCGACGCGGCCACGGTGTCCGATGCGGACGCGGTAGCGGCCGGGTTCGAGTCCGCCGAGCGGCTGCTCGTGTTCGTGGACAAGAAGGCGCACGGCCCCGTGCTGTACCGGATCGCGCTGCGCTTCGACGGCGCAGACCCGAGACTCGCGCTGCGTGAGGACGACGCGCTGTCGGAGGCGGACGTCGCGGACCTGCGGCGCCGGCTCGACCGGATGGACGCGCACGGCCCGTGGACCGAGGCGACGCTGAGGCTGATCGCGGACCGGCCCGCGGTGGTCTCGACCGAGCTGGCCCCTGCGCTGGGGATGGAGCGGGCGCCGTTCAAGCAGCGGGTCCGCCGACTCAAGGAGCTGGGTCTGACCGAGAGCCTGGAGGTGGGGTACCGGCTGAGCCCGCGTGGCCGGGCCCTGCTTGCGCGGCTCGGTACCTGATTCGCCCTGCCGACGCCTTTTCCGGGGGTTGGTTTTCGAGGATGAACTCGCCCAGGGTGTCCCGGCGTTCAGTTCGTCGAGGCGCGGTGCTGGGGCTGGGTGCCGCCGCGCTGGGTCCGATGACCCCGGGGCAGGCCGCCCGTTGGCACCGCGCCATCCGGCGGGAAGCCGAGGCGTTGCCAGCGCGGTCGTCGCGGCCGAAGATGGATCCAGGGAGGACGACACGCGGCGCGCGAGGCGGCGCGTTCGCAGTGCGGGGGCCGAAGGGGTGGGGCGCATGATGCGCAGAACGGTCGGATCGGCCGGCGTACCCGAGCGCGCGGTGGCGCTGGTGGTGTTCGTGGTGGCGTTCGTCGGGGGCGCGGTGGTCGCGAACCGGTTGGCGGGCAAACCGGTGCCGTTCCTGCGCTGGTCGGTGCTCCGCTTCCTGCTCGGCTCGCGTCGACTGGTCCGCGAGGGACAGGTCGGTGACGGCCGCGAGGAGGCGTTGGCGCGGCGGGTCGCCGAGGTGGCTCGGCCCGGTGACCTGGACGGTGTGATCGAGGTGATCGACGACTTTGCCCGGCACACGAGCTTCCTGATGAACGTCGGCGACGAGAAGGGGCTGCTGCTCGACGACGCGATCAGCCGGGCCAGGCCGTTGCGACTGCTCGAGCTGGGCACCTACTGCGGCTACAGTGCGCTGCGTACGGCCCGGGTGATGCCGCCCGGCGCCCGGCTCTACTCGGTGGAGTCCAGCCCTGCGAATGCCGATGTCGCGCAGCGTATCTGGGAGGTTGCGGGGGTGGCCGACCGGATCACCTCGGTGGTGGGGTCCCTCGGCGACGGCGGCGTCACCATGGACCGGCTGGCGTCCGAGCACGGATTCGCCTCCGGCAGTGTGGATTTCGTCTTCCTGGATCATGCCAAGGAGGCCTACCTGACGGACCTGCTGCGGATCGAGGGCGCGGGCTGGCTGCACCCGGGGTCGGTGGTGGTGGCCGACAACGTGGTGATGCCCGGCGCGCCCGACTACCTGGCCTACATGCGGGGCGAGGAGGGGCGCAAGTGGCGGACCGTCGAGCACCGCACGCACGTCGAGTACCAGAAGGTGCTGCCGGACCTGGTGCTCGAGTCGACGTTGCTCGGTGTGGCTCGACCCTGAACTCGCACCGATCAGGATGCCTGCCGGGGTTGTCGACGGGTGACCCTGGTCAGGTGGGCGCGCAGGGCGTCGGCAACGAGGTCGGGGTTCTCGAGCATCGGAATGTGGCCGACGCCCGGCAGGGTGACCTCTTCGACGTGGTCGGGCAGTTCGTCGATCAGTCGCTGCATGCACTCGGCGCGGGTGGTGAAGGTGTCGAACTCGGACAGCATCAGCGATGTCGGTGCGGTGACGAGGTGGAGCCCCGTGAGCGGTCCGTCGCGCAGGAATGCCAATTGGATCGGCAGGTAGACGGGGCAGTGCGCCGCCGCGCGGACCACGTTCGCTGCGTCGTCGGGGTCGACGGCGGCCATGTCCCTGCTGCAGTTTCGGATGATCGGGCGTTGAAACATCTCGCGCGTTGCGGCTCGATCGCCGAGAACTCGGGCAGCGGCGGCGAGGGGGTACTGTGCGGTAAATCCCAACCCGAGTCGAAACTCGGTGTGGGAAAACCGTTTCCAACCTCCACCAGGGTTGATCGCGGCGAGAGATTTCGCCCGGCCGCGGCGCTCGAGTTCGAATCCGACCTGGCCGCCCAGTGAGTTTCCGGCGATGTGGCAGGTGCTCCAGCCGACCCTGTCGAGTTCACGTTCGATTCCGTCGGCGATTCCGCGGACCCCGAGGTCACGCAGCCGTAGCCGAGGGCCACCCCAGTGGCCGGGCATGGTCATTGCGAGAACGTCGTAGTCGGTCGAGAGGTTGTCCACGACGGCGTGCCATACGTGGTGTGACAAGGTGAATCCGTGCAGCAGCAGCACGGGCTCACCCGATCCAGCTCGGTTCACATATGTCATCAAGTTCCCCTTCCGACTCTTTGCTACTCAGTAGTAACAAAGGTGTCCCGAGGTGTCCAGGGCTGGAGGGTGAGTTGCGCGAGGCGGTTGTCGGCGTCGCGATCGTTGGGTGCTTTGGTGTCGTGGTCAGGTTTACCTTTACCGGCGGAACCACTGGGCCGTGCAGGTCGAATCGGACGGATTCCTGGGGGTCCCTCCCTGCACGAGGTGCTTGGGGGCTGGTTCGTACCCCCCGCCTGGGTGGACCCGTTGCGAAGACCTCGGACGGCCCACAACCGGCGCGATATCCACAGGGCATGACCCGTAGGCCCGGCTCATATGCCCGACCCGCAGGTCGGCAAAGATACATGCACAACAACCAGGCAGGTTGCGGCCGAGACATGCTCGGCCGCAACCGGTCTGCGCCGTGGCTGGGCTGCGGTGCGCAGCCCGGGCTCAGTGCGCCATTGCCAGCTGCTGGCCCTCGGCCGGCGCGGGCAGCTTCCCGCCTGGCAGCAGGAACGCCGAGACCACCGCTCCCGCAGTGAAGATCGCGGCCGCCCACCAGAAGGTGGTGGTGTAACTGTGCACCGCGGCCATCGCCATGGTCTGCGGGCCGGGTTCCAGGCCGGTGAGGTACTCGGTCGCCGCGGTGGCCGCGACAGTGCTCAGCAACGCGGTGCCGATCGAGCCGCCGACCTGTTGCATCGTGTTCACCGTCGCGGAGGCGACGCCGGCGTCCTCCGGTTCGACACCGGTGATCGCGCCCTGCATGCCGGGCGCGAAGACCATGCCCATGCCGGTGCCGAGCAGGACCAGTCCGGGCAGGATGTGCAGGGCGTACGTGCTCTCGACGGTGAGCTGGGCGAGGAGCGCCATGCCGAGCGCGGCGACGACGAGCCCGGTGGTGATCAGCAACCGGGGCCCGACCCGCGGCAGCAGCACCCCGGTGGCGGTGGTCGCCGAGACCACCATGCCCGCGACCATCGGCAGGAACGCCAGGCCGGTGACGATCGGGCTGTACTGCAACACGGTCTGCAGGTAGAAGGTCAGGAACAGGAACACCGCGAACATGCCGGATCCGGTGACGAACATGGCCAGGTAGGCCCCGCCGCGGGTGCGGTCGAGCACGATCCGCAGCGGTAGCAGCGGGTGTGCGACGCGCATCTCGATGACCACGAACACCGCCAACCCGACGACGCCCGCCACCAGCCAGGCGATCGTCGCGCTGTTGGACCAGCCGTGCGACTCCGCATGCGAGAAGCCGTAGACGATGCTGAACAGCGCCGCCGACACCGTGATCGTGCCGGGGATGTCGAGGCGGGGCCGGTGCTCGGACTTGTGCGGCGCCATCATCGTCAGGGCGCCGACCAGCGCGACGGCGGCGAAGACGAGGTTCACGTACAGGCTCCAGCGCCACGAGGTCCACTCGGTGAGTACCCCGCCGAGCAGCAGTCCCACCGCGCCGCCCGCGCCCGCGATCGCGCCGAAGATCCCGAACGCCTTGGCCCGCTCGCCGGGCTCGGTGAAGGTCGTCGCCAGCAGCGACAGCGCCGCGGGTGCGAGCAGGGCGGCGAACACGCCCTGGCCGGCCCTGGCCGCGACCAGCATCGGGAAGTTCACCGCGGCCCCGCCGACCGCGGACATGACGGCGAAGCCGACCAGCCCGATGACGAAGGTGTTGCGGCGGCCGAACAGGTCGCTGAGCCGGCCGCCGAGCAGCAGCAGCGAGCCGAAGGCCAGGGCGTAGGCCGTCACGACCCACTGCCGGTCGCCGTCCGAGAACCCGAGCGACTGCTGCGCCGCGGGCAGGGCGATGTTCACGATGGTGGCGTCCAGCACCACCATCAGCTGTGCCAGCCCGATGACGGCCAGGACGAACCAGCGCAGGCGGTGTTCTCTGGTCTGCTCGCCCTGCCCGGTCTCCGGTGGATCGATCGTGGTGGTGGTCATGGGAACGCCTTCCATGGATTCGGTGGTGCCGGCGTCTGCGGGGGCCAGGCGTCTGAGTGCACCGCTGCGTCTGAGTGCCGAGGTTGAAATGGAGGAGTAATCTCCACTTAGGTCACCGTACGCCCAAGTGGAGTAGTTGTCTCCACTTAATTTCGGTCCAGTTCGCGGACTGCCCGAGATGTCGGATTTCCGGGCCTGGCGGAATCGAGTTACCAGGGATGACAGAATGAGGATCGTGAGCACCGTCACAGCAGGGCGCAGGCTGCGCGCCGACGCCGAACGCAATCGGCGCAAGATTCTCGACGCAGCGGCCGACCTCTTCGCGACCCGCGGCATCGACATCACCCTCGACGACGTCGCCCGCCACGCGAAGGTGGGTGTCGGCACGGTGTACCGGCGCTTCACCTGCAAGCAGGAACTGGTCGACGGGGTCTTCGAGCAGCGCATGGACGACATGGCCGAGGCGGCCGACGCGGCGCTGCTGCAGGAGGACCCCTGGGAGGCCCTGGTCGACTTCCTCGCCCTGACCTGTGAGTGGATGTCCCTGAACCGGGGGCTCGGCGACGTCTTCTTCAGCGTCGACGACGGTCGCGAGCAGATCGCGTGCGCGCGCAAGCGGATCGGTCCCGCCATCGAGAAGCTCGTCGAGCGGGCCAAGGCCGCGGGCGTGCTGCGCCCCGACCTCGAGGTGAACGACCTCTTCGCGGTCAGCTGCATGGTCGATGCGGTCATCGACTTCGCCCGACCGGTCGCGCCCGAGGCCTGGCGCCGCTACCTGGCGATCATGCTCGACGGCATGCGGGCCGAGGGGTTCGGGCGCTCGGTGCTGGACATCCCCCCGCTGACCGACGAACAGGTCGAGGCGGCCAAGGCCGCGCGGCACTGCTCCTAGTTCGACCCTGCTTCTAAGACGCGGCGGAGACCGGCTCGGGTTCCGGGCGCCGTGCCCGCAGGACCCGTAGGGCCACCGCCATGCCGACGACCACCAGAGTCATGACGAGCGCGAGGCCGCGCGGATCCGGGGGAGTGGGCGACGTCAGGCCGCGCTCGAGTATCGCGACCGGCGACAGGTTGCCCCAGTAGTCGTCGGACTCCGAGCCCTGCCCGGCGACGCTCAGCGCGGTCGGGACGAACAGCACCGACACCCCGACGACGCCGGACGCCGCGGAGGTTCTCGTCGCCGACCCGAACGCGTAGCCGGCGATCGGCGCCAGCGCGAGGTACCGGATGCCGTCGACGAACTCCATCTCATTCGTCGCGACCATCCCGAGCGCGCAGATCGCGGCGAGCAGCACCAGTGCCACCGTGGGGTGCGGCCACCGGAGGCCGACCAGCAGACCGACGGCGAGTGTCGCGGCGACGATCGCCACGCCGATCCAGGTCATGCCGGCTCCCGCGATCAGCGGCGCGGACGCGGCCGCCACCGCGGTCGCGGTCAGCAGCAGTTGGCCGTCGCGGCCGTCGAGGCGGTACGCGGCGAACACCACGGCCAGTGCGAACACCACGGTCGCGGGCACCGCCACCGCCCAGCCGTCGTGCCGGGCAGCCGCCGCGGCGTTGGTGACCAGGCCCGCGGCCACCACGATCAGTCCCGAGACCACCGCCCGGGACGGCTGCGGCGCAGGTGCATTCGACGCTCGACCCCCCGCCAGGGCGCCCGCGATCGAGAAGGCCACCGCGGGTAGCAACAGCCACCACGGCGGGGCGGCGACCAGGCCGCTCAGCCCGTCCAACGAGTACGCAGTCCAGCCGCTGCCCTCGGACATGGCCGCAGTCTGGGTGATGTCCACCGCGAGCAGGAATGCCGCGAGCGCGCCACCGGCGAGCGCGGCCGTCGACGACCGATGCCCCGCGGCCGCCACCGCGCAGCCGCCGAGGGCGAGGCCGGCGCCGAAGCCGGACAGGTACTGCTGCGCGATCACCCATTCCAGTTGCTGCACTTGGTCGCTCACCAGCGCCGCCCCGACGATCACCGAGAGGCCCACGAGGGACACCGGCCGGGCCGCCCGGGTGTCGGTGCGGCGGGAGAGGAGTGCCGCAGTCACGATCGCCAGCACCACGCCGATCGCCGCGGCCAACGGCCGACTGGTCGCCACCAGTTGCAGCTCGCCTCGGGTCCCGCCGATTGCGTAGCCTGCCGCGACGGGCGCGACCAGCACCCAGCCCGCGGTCGCCGATACGAGGAAGGCGATGACGAGTTCGAGGGCGGTGACCCCCCGGCGGTCGACGGTCGTGTCGAGTCGGTTGGTCATGGGGAGTCGGGGGAGTCGGGGGCATCGGGGGCGGGAGCGGTCCGGGGACGGCCGAGGGCGCGAATTCCGAACGCGCAGAAGGTCACCGCGACCAGCAGCACGATGCCGGTGAGCCGGTCGTCGTAGTGCGGGATGGACAGCAGTTCGCGGTCGAGGACGGCGTCCGGGCCCCGGC